>NC_018016.1:2140000-2399175 GCF_000265465.1 Ornithobacterium rhinotracheale DSM 15997 | reverse complement strand
ATATTTTTCTATGATTAAAGGAACTACTTATATAAGAGTGAGATACGGCGAAACCGACCAAATGGGGTATGCCTATTACGGGAATTATGCACAATATTTTGAAGTAGGACGCGCCGAACTTTTGCGTAATATTGGGCTAAATTACAAGCGATTAGAAGAGCAAGGTATAATGACTCCTGTGCTGAGCCTTTTTTGCAAATACATCGCTCCTGCCAAATACGATGACGAGCTCTGTATCGAAACTTGCATTCCAGAAATACCGACGGGTGCTCGCATAAAATTCACCTACAAAATTACCAACGAAGATGGAAAGTTATTAACAATCGGGGAGACTGAATTAGTATTCGTAGATATGAAAACAGGACGCCCCACAAGCGTCCCTCCTATTTTTGAAGAAACTTTAAAGCGATTAATGCCCGAAAACGGAGATTAAACACCTTTTTCAGTAATTAAAATTTCGTTAAAAGGCTCAAAGCTATTCACAAAAGATTCGTAATTTTTCAAACTTAATTGAAGCTCAAGTGTGCAATCTGCCAAATATTCTTGATTCAGAATTTGCGCATTGAACTTTTCAATGTTACGCATTACAATGTTTTGTGAAGTGTAGGGAAAATTAATGCTCAAATTTTTCGTTTTTTCAATAATTTTGATTTCAGCCTCATCGAGTGTGAGTTCCGCACTTTCTTTATAAGCTTTTATTAAGCCACTTACACCCAGCTTAATACCTCCAAAATAACGAACGGAAACAACCAAGCAATAAGTGAGCTCTCGAGAAAGTAACTGATTATAAATCGGGAGCCCAGCTGTTCCGTTAGGTTCGCCGTCATCATTGGCACGATAATTTTCTCCCTCGAACCCTAAACGATAGGCATAACAATGGTGGGTAGCATCTGGGTATTTTTGCCGTAACTCATCCAAGATTTGTTTCACTTCTTCCTCATCTTGCACAGGATACGCATATCCCAAAAATTTACTCCCTTTCTCTTTGGTAATTATATTCTCAATCGGATTTTTAATGCTTTTACATTCAAAAATCATAGCAAATATTCGTTATTTATATTTTTAAAGGAATGAATTAATTCATCTCCAAAACTTATTGTATTCAAATGCTTTGCATTTTTCAATTCAGGCGATCTCCTACCCGATTCCCAGAAGTTTTTAGTGGATTGAAGAACGCGAGCTTCGTCCCATAAACCTTCGTGTATAAAAGATTTTAATGTTTCTATTCCGCCTTCCACAATTACACTTTGAATCCCTTTTTGGTGCAAATCGTGTAAAATATTCTCAAGCGAAAAATCTCCTAAAAACGATTTTTTTTCATAAATGATAGACTTTTCGTCTTTTACCAAAGTGGTGTTTTTTAAATCTGAAAAATCATTTCCAATAACAATTTTAATGGGATCAACACCTTTAACATATCTACAATTCAACGAAGGATTGTCTATGGCTAAAGTTTTCTTCCCAATCAAAATAGCATTTTCTTCTGAACGCCATTGGTGGCTCAGGTATTTGCTTTTTTGGCTCGTAATCCATTTCTGTTCTCCGTTCTCGGGCGCAAAAAAATGATTGGCAGTTTCTGCCCATTTTAAAATGATGTAAGGTCTTTTTTTAGCATAAAAAGTAAAAAATCTCCGATTAATTTCTAAACATTCTTTTTCTAAAATACCTTCAACCACTTCCACTCCTGCATTTTTAAGGATTTCAACACCTTTTCCATTGACATGTGCTGCGGCATCTCTACAGCCAATTACGACTTTAGGAATTTTATTTTCCACAATAGCATTGGCACAAGGTGGTGTTTTGCCGAAATGTGCACAAGGCTCCAAGCTTACATAAATGGTGGATTTTGACAGCAAAGATTTGTCTTTCACGGAATTAATCGCATTAATCTCCGCATGTGGTTGCCCCGCTTTATAATGCCAGCCCTCGCCTATGATTTTTTCATCGTGCACAATCACTGCCCCCACCACGGGATTAGGATAAGTGGTGCCAAGCCCATTTTGTGCCAATTGAAGACAACGCTGCATGAATTGTTGATGTACCATAATATTGAAAAAAGTCTGTTTTATGACAATTACAAAACAGACTTTTTATACCTTAATAATATATTAATCAAAAATTATTCTTCTGAATCATCGTTTCTGTCTGCCAAAGCATCAAGATTAATTCTCTTTAAATCATTGAATTTAGCTTTTAAGGCATTCAACTCCTCTACATGCGACTCAATGCTAGAGATTGCACTCTTAAACAATGGATTAGAATCATCTGCATTAGAGAAGAAAGACAAATTGGTCTGTAATTGAGAAACTTCTTTTTGTTTTTCATCAATTTTCTTTCTCAAATCAAATTTTAGATTTCTAAGCAATTTATCATCTAGATTTTGTTTGATTTGCTCTAATTGATTCTCCCACTGAGCTTTTTCAATCGCATCTTTATCTAGCCCCGCATCTTTTAAGATTTTTTGCGTTAAATGCGTAAAATCTTTATTGATGTCCAATTTTCCATTTGGCACAAATCCAATCGATGACCAGCGAATGCTGTATTCATTTAACCATTTGAGCAACGCATCTTTGTCAGACGGTTTTTCGGCATTCTTCATTTCCTCTAGCAACTCTTGTTTTGCTTTTAGATTTTGATTTTGCTGCTCAAGTTTTTCGTTATTTCTATTTTTAAATCTATCAAAAAACTGATTATTAGCCTCGTTAAATTCTTTCCAGATTTTGTCTGAATATTTTCTTGGCACATGTCCAATCTTCTTCCACTCGGCTTGGATTCTTTTTACCACTTTAGCCGATTCGTTCCAGTTGGTGCTATCCTTGTGCTCTTTAGCAATTTCAACTAATTTTCGTTTTTTCTCCAGATTTTCCATTTGTTCTGCCTTCATATTTTTGTAGAAAGCATTTTTCTGGCGATTGAAATTGCGCGTAACTTCCTTGAATTTATCCCAAGTCGCTTGGTTTTCAGCTTTTGGCACACGACCGATAGCGAAATATTCATCTCTAAGTTTTTTAACTTCTTTGATCTTCTTTTGCCACAAATTGTGTGATTTAATCTCCTGCCCTTCAATCACTTTGTTTATTGTCTCGATGATTTCATTTTTCTTTTTAAGATTTTCGGCAAGTTTTTCTTGAAGCTGAATGCTTAATTCTTCTTTTCTATCGTGTAATTTAGCTGTTAATTCTTTGAACTTCTGCCAAGTAGGCTCTCTGTGTTCTTCAGCCACAGGCACTGCTTCTTCTTTCCACATGCGGTGTAGATATTGCAACTCGTTCAGAGCTTTTTGCACATTTTCTTCCTGCAATAAATTTTCTGCACGCGCTATGATGGAATGGCGAACATTTAAGTTATGCTCATAATCCATTTTTCTCAACTCTTGATTAAGATCCAAGAATTTGTAGAAGTTGTCTAAATGGAAATAATAATTATTGAAAATATTGCTCGCTTTAGCCTTAGGAATGCGCCCTGCATTATGCCAACGAGTTTTTAATTCTCTGAATTTCTTAAAGATATTGACATCACTATTTGGCTCAGTATAAAGTGCCTTTAGCTCCTCGGTAATGGCTTCGCGCTCCTTTAAACTTTCTTTTTCCTTTAGCTCTATACCTTTATAATAATCTTGCAGGCGATTTTTGTATTCACGATTGATTTTGTTGAAATCATTTCGATCTTTCGTTTCATATTTAAAGTCTATCTCATCACCACCTTGCGCCACGAATTTCTCCTTGGCCTCTTGTTCTGCTTCAGAAAATTGTTTATAAAACGCATCTTTGATTTGGTGAAAAGCTTCTCTGAGTTTTATCACAGGATATTTCCCCATCAAATAAGTGAGTTCCGCCACCAGCTCTGGCATAGACATTTCATCGTAGTCCTTTTGCGGGACTTCGTTTTCTTCGCTTTCATGATCGTTCTCATCCTCCACCGATTGGTCTTGATGTTGATCATTGTCTGCGTTTTCGTCGTAGTCTTTTTCTGGCGCAGGAGCTACCGACTCTGCACTTGTTTCACTTGATGGAGCATTCAACGCGTCCGATTCGTTTACATTTCCGTCTGCATTTAGCAGGTTTTCTTTTTCTATAGACATGGGTTCAAATTTTTCTGCAAAAATTATTATTTAACAAAGCTAATGAATATCAAGCAATCATACTAAATTCTGTCAAGATTTTTTTATATCTTTACATGAAATTTTAACTATAATGATGTGCTTTTAGTTTCATTTATTCATATATGAATCATAAAAGTACAAAAAAAATTTAATTTTTATGACATCTAAAGTAACTTATTTAGGAGAATTAAGAACAGAAGCAACGCACTTGGCTTCTGGAAATGTGATTTTAAGCGATGCACCTGTAGACAACAACGGAAAAGGCGAAGCGTTTTCACCTACCGACACAGTGGCTACTGCTCTTGCAAGTTGTGCCTTGACAATCATGGGGATTAAAGCAGCGTCAATGGACTGGGACATTAAGGGCATTACTGCTGATGTAACCAAGGAAATGTCTGCCGATCCGCGCAGAATTGCTAAAGTTTCAGTGGTGTTTCATGTTCCTTTTAAAACAGATGAGAAACAAAGAAAAATCTTGGAACAAACTGCTAAAACTTGCCCCGTGTACATGAGCCTGCACCCAGATATTGAAAAGGATTTCCAATTTGATTGGGCTTAAGAATCCTTCATTTTTAACTAAAGAAAAAAGCAGTCTTTTTCAAGACTGCTTTTAACACTCAAAAAACAATAAGTGTACTAAGATTAACGGATACGATCTATCGATTTTACAAGCTTCTCGTCCTTTTTAATTCCGCTATTTGCCATAAAAAGCAAAATAATCGAAATCAAAGGCAAAATCAGCCCAATGCCCTTCTGCGAATTGATACCTTCTCCAGGCAAGTTGTATAAATCATATGCCAGTAATCCTACTAGCACTACATTTAAAAATATGTTTATATAATTATAAATTAATTGTCTTTTTCTGTTTCGGTACAAAAATATAACGGCAAAAGACAAAATCCCAGATGATAGAAACATTGCAAAAATTAATGTATAATCGTTGCTCTGCATCCACTCAGAACCCTGCTTCCAGAGATCTACCACATTGGAAATCACTAAAGAAACAATTGCCGCTAAAAATAAAAATACCGATTGAATCCTTTGTATCATCTATATTTTTTTACAAAGTTAAAAAAAATAATGTATTTTAAATAATTTCGCACTCAAAAACCTCGCAAAAATGCTTTTTTAAGCGTTCTTTTACTTCGTTGACATCTACTTTCCTGCCCAATTCACGCTCAAGCGATGCGACTGCTTTTCCCTTGATTCCGCAGGGGATTATGTATTCAAAATACTTTAAATCAGTGTTTACATTCAAAGCAAATCCGTGCATACTCACCCAGCGCGAAGCTTTTACACCCATGGCACAAATTTTACGCGCATAAGGTTTCCCAACATCTAACCAAACGCCTGTTTCTCCTTGGCTTCGTTCACCTTTTAACCCATAATCGCCGATGGTTTTGATAATGACTTCTTCTAAACTTCTCAAATACCAATGAATATCGGTTTTGAAGTTTTCTAAATCCAAAATTGGGTATCCCACAAGTTGCTCTGGCCCGTGATAAGTGATATCTCCTCCTCTATTGGTCTTTACATAAGTTGCTTGAATCTCCTTGAGCTTATCTGCGTTGGCTAGCATATTGTGCTCGTCGCCACTTTTGCCCAAAGTATAGACATGTGGGTGCTGTACAAAGTATAAATAGTTAGGCGTCTCTGTGGTTTCAATTTCGTTGGAAATAGCTCTGCATTCGCTCACATCCTTAGCATTGGCATAATCACGCTCTAGTTGTCGCAAATGCATTTTGATATCTACAATTTCTTTTAATCTTTCCTCTTGAAAATCCCAAACTTGCTGATAATCTTGATTCTCTCCTAAATCCTTAAAAATTACTTTTTTATTGATTGCTCGGTTGAATTTCATAATTGATATTTATTTACGATTTAAGAAAATTTCTGGTTCTGGATAATCTCCATTTTCATCTAAAACAGAAAGTTGATTTTCATCTACCCAAGCTAAAATTTTGTATTTAAGATTTCCGCTTTTTGGTTCAAGCTCGATGCGAGTTCCATCACCGTTGATGTAGGCTTTGCCCTCAAATTTTTCATTGCCGTAATTTAGCGTAAAATCGTCATCATTCAGTTTTAAATCATACTTTTTACCATGTACATCGCCCTCGTATTTTCCATCGAAATCGATTTTATCTACCGAGCTAGTACTGGTTTCCTCTATACTTGCAATATCTTCAGGGCTCAACACTCCCTCCTCTTGATTTTCGCTTTTACACGCAACTAATGAAAACGCTGCAAAAGCAAAACTTAAATATATATTTTTCATTTTATAATCCATTTTGAATTTACTAAAGTAACAATTTTTTGGAACATACCTAAACCGAAACCTAATTTTGTGATGTTTTTGGAATGTTTAAAAGAGAAAACCCTGAATTAAAATCTTTTTTATTTAACTTTAATATTGTCTTGCTTGGAATGACTAAATTTACCAATTTTGCTTTTTTTTCATAAACTGTCACCCTGAACTTGATGCAGGGGCTCAATAATGTTTAAAGTATTTATTTTTACTTGTTTTCTTTGGTTTAAATTTAGCCTTGTCTGCGTAGGTATATATCTTCAAGGTTATAGATGATTAAAATCTTTTGTTCAGCATTGTACACTTGGCGCGTGTTACGCCGAACCTTTTTGATAAGCTTTTCGCTTTTTGTTTGTTTTTTTACCATGTTCTAAGTGGTTTTTGTAAAGTTAGTTTTTTATTTTTTAACTATACTATTTTTAACCTAAACTGGTAAACTTTTTGCTGATGACTTGCACCTAAAATAAAAACAGGTGGGTTTAACTTCCCAAAGGTAAATCCTAAATTCTTGAATAGCCCCCCCTCTCATTTATTTCAATCGTTTAATTACTTCTTCAATCGGAAGTGAAAATTTATTCCAATAAACAATCGCTGCATCATATCCACCACTTTCAATTTTCTGAGTAGTATTAAAAATATATATGCCACTACCACCGACAACTGAAGAATTATTGTTAAAACGCTCCCGTGTATTTCTAAAATAATCTATTTTACCTTTTATAAAACCGACCTTTTTACCAATAAAATTAAAATCCTGTGGAGATATCTTAAAAATAAAATTTAGATATTTTCCTTCATACTCATTGAGTATTGGAGAACTATCGACTCCCATTTTATTCAAATTCACCAATAAATCTTTTGGAATTTCCGAAAAGTTAAAAACTGCAAGTTCGTGTATTTGTTTCGATTTGTTCGTATTAGAATTATTTTTAAGATTAGGAGAGCAGCTAAATACTAAAACACCTAAACATACCATTATTGACAATCTATTCATTATTTTAATTTTTGCGTAATTTGATAAAATTTGGACTTGCATAAATTCCCAATTGCTTGACAAGTAATTGAGCATTTACAATGTATGTCATCTTAACCGTAGCTAATATAGTAAATAATTAAATAAGTCTAAAACGGTAATTTAATTTTCGCATTAAATCATTATTTTGCTGAAATCAATACATCTGAAATGAAAAGTTTAAGTCAAGACAAATACATCAAAGTTTATATTTCAATAAAATAAATAAGAAAATCAAAATATATCTTATACACTCAAACTTAATAAAACAGTCATTTTTACACCGAAAGTGGCTGTAAAAATGGATGTAAAAAATAAAACCACCTGAAATTCAGATGGCTTTCAATAAAATTAGTAGACCCACAGGGATTCGAACCCCGACAAACGGCACCAAAAACCGGTGTGCTACCGTTACACCATGGGTCTCCGTTTCAATTGGACTGCAAATATAGAAAGAAAATTTAAACCTGCAAAATAAAATTATAAATTTCCTATATTTTTTCTATTTCCTCTATGTTAATTTTAGTCCTAAACTTTCCATAGTTTATCACAACTTGCTTTTTATCAATTGCTTCGATGCTGCCTACACTCGAGCTACCTTTGATACGAACTCGGTCGCCTATTTTCATAGAGGCAATGCGCATTTGAGTTTCTTTTTTCTTCTCTTCTTCTATTTTTTGCTGTGTCTCCTCTAGTCGATCTGCTTTTTTATCGAGCTCTCTTCGCAATTTTTGTTTGATTCGTTTTTCTTTCTTCTTCTCTTCAAAATGTTTTGGATTCTTCTTCGCATTTTCAATTTCAATCAATTTCAAGAATTTAGTAATCAATTGTTTTCTGCTTCTGTTTTTTAAGTAAACATCCGCCATTTCAGTGAGTTTTTGCCCCAGCTGAATGTTCTTTTGTTCAGACTCATACAATCGCTGAAAATCAACTAATTTAGCATAAATTTTATCATGCGTTTCTTCCAATTGAGAATGCTTATCATGCGATTTTTCTTTCAGCTCTTCGAGTGCATTTTTGGTCTTTTGCACATGGTATTTTTCTTGCTGAAGTTTTAAAATCGTTTTATCAAGTCGCACTTTATTACGCTCGATTTTCTTTTTAGCTTTATTAATTAATCGGTACGGGATTTTATTTTTCTCTGCCACCTCAAATGTAAATGAACTCCCCGCTTGCCCCGATTCGAGCAAATACATAGGTTCCAGCGTTTTTTCGTCAAAAAGCATGCTTGCATTTTCAGCTTCAGGCAATTGTTCCACCAGAATTTTAATATTGGTATAGTGTGTTGTAAATACGCCATATGCGCCCATTTCATAAAATTCTTCCAAGAAAACTTCTGCCAAAGCACCTCCTAATTCAGGATCGGATCCTGTTCCAAATTCATCGATGAGGAGCAAAGTTTCGGCATCGGAATTATACAAGAAATAGTGCATTTGCTTCAATCGGTATGAATAGGTACTCAACTGGTTTTCAATGGACTGATTATCTCCTATATCCGTGAAAATATTTTTAAAAAAGCAAAAATTACTTTTTTCGTGCACAGGAACCAATAAGCCCGATTGCAGCATAAGTTGCAGTAGACCAATTGTTTTAAGCGTAATACTTTTTCCGCCTGCATTGGGACCAGAAATCACCATAATTCGGTTTTTCTTATTGAATGTTACCGACTGTGGTATGATTTTCTTTTTCTCGTGACGATGTTTGGCATACAATAGCGGGTGATAGGCTTGCTTTAATTCAAGTTTTTTATCCTTATTGATTTGTGGCAAAACGGCATTTATTTCATCTGCGTATTGTGCTTGCGCCGCAATTAAATCTAACTGAAAAAGGAAATTTTGGTAATCAATCAAATCGTCTTGATACACCGAAACCGTAGCCGTGAGCGCACGCAAAATCTTGCGAATCTCATTTTTTTCGTCCTCATGCAATTCGTCTAATTCTCGCTGCGAGCGCAATACCGATTCTGGCTCTATAAAAGCAATAGACCCCGTTTTACTACTTCCCACCATGCGCCCTGGCACTTTTTTTCTATGCGTAGAAAGCACAGCAAGCACGCGTCTACCATCAATCACAGATTCGCGAATGTCGTCTAAATACTCGGAATATGCTCTGGACGCTCCTTTGAACCGATCGCTCAATTGCTGATTTACGATTTTTAGCTGTTTTCTGATTTGTAATAATTCCTTAGACGCATCGTCTTTGATTTCTCCATGCTTATCAAAAACGGTATCAATGTGTGCTAAAACTTCTTTTTGAAAAGTAAGTTTTGAAATGGTTTTATAAAAAATCGGATAATAATCTTTAAACTTCTCCAAGAATTTCATTAATTCTTGAATTTGAAGCATTTGAGATTTTATAGCTAAAAAAATATCCGCTGAAAGCTGGTAATTTTCGACCTCGATTTTGTCTAAATCTTCTCGTATGTCATCGTACTCGCTAAACGGAAATCGGTTGCTTGATTGCATTGCCGAAAGGTATTCGTTTGTAGCCTTTAGCCTGAAAAGTATGGTTTTGTGGCTTGCGAGAGGCTTATGTTTTCTGATTACTCTTTTTACGCGTTCGGTTTTGGCGTATTTTTCTACCTCAAGCAAAACTTTATTAAATTCTAAATCTTCTAAGGTCTTTTGTGGAATCTTCATTTATGTTTAAAAAATCTATAAATCTTTATAGAATTTAGTTTTTTATCTTAATGTTTAAATTATTCAAATTTTAGGGAGAACACCAAGGCGCGTGTTTTGAGCGAACTCATTGTATTTGCCCAAATGTTTGGCGTTCCAGGATTGTCTGGCACCAATTCATTATTAAGGAAGAAAATACCTTTTACTGATGGGGTTAATTTAAATCTTCTGAAATAAATATTGATTCCCATTTCGGCTTGCCAGTTGAAGTTGTGAGTTTTCATTCTGAAAATCCCGCCATAATTATCGTCGGTATTACTTTCTTGCGATTGTAAATTAATGGCATATCCCAATCCTGCTTGCACATAAGGACGCGTATTGAACCAGCGATCGCCATGAAATTCTATCATAAATGGAATGCCTACATACGATGATTTTATACTTCGCTCAAGTGCATCTTCTGTCACGGTGTACTCTTCTCTGCTTGGTTGTTCTCCTTCTTCGGTGTATTTTAAGTTATGATAAATCTCCCTTGTCTTTACATTATCAAAATGCAAAGTGCGCTCGGTAAAGTGAATTCCTGGCTGCACCCATAAATCTATATAGTCATTTACTTTTAATCTCCCCATCAATCCCGCAGAAAATCCCATTTTGGAATCAATTGTTACAAGAAACTTCCCATCGCGATTGATTGCTACATTTCCACCATCTTTATCTTCGTTCTGCGCTCTATGAAGGCGAGTCTCATTCGTTCCATCATCAATCACATTATTGATGTTTTTTCCGTAATTATATCTCGGTGCAATTTTAAAGTCAAATTTGTTTATACCCACAAAATATCCCCACGAAAGTCTCTGCTCATCGTGCTCTACAAAGAAATCTTCTCTCCCATAGTTGGTCTTCCATTGGGCATTAAGACCAAGGGTAGAAAACAATATTGCTAGACTTATTATTTTTTTCATATAAATAATTTTTATCCGAGAAATTCATATTTCATTAATGTAGATTTCAATCCATTTTTAATCTCTGGGCTATCCACTACCACAAATCCTAGTTTTTCGTAAAACTTAACCGCTAGAGTGGAAGATTTAACCCAAATGTATTTCTCTTTAATATTTTGAATCGCAAAGTTAAACAATTTATTCCCAATTTTTAAACCTTGATAATTTTCTTCTACAAAAAACAGAGAAATATGCAGAGGATTATAGCCAAAAGCAATCATTCCTACAATTTTACCTTTAACGAATGCTGCATAAAAATCAAGTTTATTTACGGTTTCTTTATTTTTTAAAAAATCCGATATATAGGCAACCCCTTGCGCATTGCAATCTTCTGAATTGCATTTTATAAATGTTTTGAATGCTAAATTTAAAGCATCATCAATGTCCTTTTTTAAGTAGATTTTTCTTATATCCAACTTTTGCACAAAAAATTTATAGGTAACAAAAATAATTTTTTATTCCCATTTTTACAAAATCACAAATATAAAACTAGCAGCATTTAGGTATAAATTTTGTTTATATTTGTACCCATATTTTTTTAACCTAAAAATAATATTTAACACTATTGATTTTCAGTACCAAAGCGATTTTTAGACTTTCAGTGGACTGACAAATCGTCGGCGGTTTTTGAAAATTAATAGCACAAATCATCATGAATTTAGACAATTTGACATTTCAAGATAACATTTCTATCGAATCCGAATTTATTCCACTTTTAAGCAAGGAAGACGAGGAGGCTCTTCTCAATACCGAAACGCCAGACGAATTAGCGATTTTGGCATTGCGCAACACGGTTTTGTTCCCAGGGGTGGTAATTCCCATTACTGCTGGGCGCAAGAAATCTATCCAATTGCTAGAAGATGCCTATGATAACAAAGATTTAATCGGGGTAATTTCACAAAAAGATACTTCGCTCGATAATCCATCTGCCAAGGATTTAGCTAGCGTGGGCAGTGTGGCAAAAATCATTAAATTGATCAAAATGCCAAACGGAAACATCACTGTGATTTTGCAAGGTTTAAGAAGATTTGAGCTAGTAGAAATGCTGACTGAAAATCCTTATTTCATTGCAAAAATTAATCTTTTGGAGGAAGAAAAACCTAAGGAAGATGATGTGGTGTACAATACTTTAATTGATTCGATTAAAGAAATTTCGTTGCGCATTGCCAAAATTAATCCCAATATGCCATCGGAAGCGGGCTATGCGATTAATTCCATTGAAAGTCCGTCGTTTTTGGTGAATTTTGTAAGCTCGAACATTGATTTAGACTTAAAAGAAAAACAAAAATTACTGGAAGAAAACGACCAAAAAGAGCGTGCCATGCTCGCGCTCGAACATCTAAACACTGCACTGCAAAAGCAAGAGCTTAAAAACAAAATCCATTCTCGTGCACACAAGGAGATGGATCAGCAACAACGCGAATATTTCTTGAATCAGCAGATTAGAGCCATTCAAGAAGAGTTGGGCGACTTTAGTGCAGAAGATGATTTTCAAGAATTGAAAAAACGCGCCAAAAAACAAATTTGGAAAGAAGAAATTGCGAAAACTTTTAATAAAGAATTAAACCGACTACGCAGACTTAACCCACAATCGCCTGATTATTCTATTCAGCGAAATTATTTGGATTTAATGTTAAGTTTGCCTTGGGACAAAGTTTCTCAAGATAAATTGGACATCGCCTATGCCGAGAAGGTTTTAAACAAAGATCACTACGGGCTCCAAAAGGTGAAAGAACGCATTTTGGAATACCTTGCCGTGCTTAAATTAAAAGGTGATATGAAATCGCCAATTATTTGTTTGTATGGGCCTCCAGGCGTGGGAAAAACTTCGCTTGGTCGTTCTATTGCTACGGCACTCAATCGCTCGTACCAGAGAATGTCGCTCGGTGGAATGCACGACGAATCGGAAATCAGAGGACACAGAAAAACTTACCTAGGTGCTATGCCTGGTAGAATCTTACAAAATATTAAAAAAGCAGGTTTTTCCAATCCCGTTTTTGTTTTAGATGAGATTGATAAATTAGGACAAGGTAATCACGGCGACCCGTCTTCGGCAATGCTCGAAGTGCTAGACCCTGAACAAAACACCTCTTTCTACGACAATTATTTAGAAATTGGTTATGATTTGTCTCGTGTGTTATTTATCGCTACGGCAAATAATATTGCAAACATTCCTTCTCCCCTACGCGACCGTATGGAAATGATTGAAGTGAATGGCTACACCGTAGAAGAAAAAGTAGAAATTGCCAAAAGACATTTAGTTCCAAAACAACTTACCGAACACGGGTTGCCTAAAAATGCAATTCGTTTAGGCAAAAAGGAATTAGCGTTTATCATCGATGGCTACACCAGAGAATCAGGCGTGCGCGGACTCGAGAAACGCATTGCTAAATTGGTGCGAAACATTGCCAAAGATACTGCCATGGAGAAAGAAGTGGATCCTAAAATGACGATTGCACGAATCGAAGAAATTTTAGGTGTTCCGCGCGAAAAAGATAAATACGAAAACAACAATGTTCCTGGTGTGGTAACGGGCTTAGCTTGGACACAAGTGGGCGGAGATATTTTGTTTATCGAGTCGATTTTATCTAATGGCAAAGGGCAACTTTCTATGACGGGAAATTTGGGTAAAGTGATGAAAGAATCTGCCCAAATTGCACTCGAATATGTGAAAGCACACCACGAAAAACTAGGCATAGATTCGGAATTAATCGAAAAATCAAATGTGCATGTGCATGTGCCAGAAGGTGCTGTTCCCAAAGATGGACCATCGGCAGGGATTACCATGCTCACAAGTATCGTTTCTACCTTTACTAAAAGAAAAGTAAAGAAAAATATTGCCATGACGGGCGAAATCACTTTGCGTGGAAAAGTGCTACCCGTGGGTGGAATCAAGGAGAAAATCTTAGCCGCCAAACGAGCAGGCATCAAAGAAATTATCCTTTGTGTTCAAAACAAAAAAGATATTGAAGAAATTGAGCCCGAATACATCAAAGGGCTTACCTTCCATTATGTAGACAAAATGGAAGATGTGCTTGATATTGCATTATTAAAATAAGTTTTAATATTATAAAAGAAAATCCCTTAAAATATGATTTTAAGGGATTTTTTTATGGGGTTTAGCGTTAATTTCAAAACAACGAATATGAATAAAAATCCATCAAATTCCGATTTTTCTGAGATTCCGAATCGAGTTCGGAATGACACTTCGCAAGATTTCAACGCGCTGTCACCCTGAACTTGATTCAGGGGCTAGCGCAAAGAGATTCTGAAATGAATTCAGAATGACAAATGGGTTTAAATTCAAAATATGAAAAAAATATGAATAAAAATCTATAAATTAAGATTTCCTGACAATTATCCTACAATTCTGAGTTTGGCAAAGCGCAGAAGTAATTTCTTTTCGCCAGCGTTTTCAAAGTTTACAATGGCTTTTTCATCGCCCACTTCGCCCTCAATGCTTTTCACCACGCCTCTACCAAATCGGTCGTGTAGCACTACGCTGTCCACTTTCAGTGATTGATTGGCAGAATCGCCCGCTTGCAATTTTGCTTCGCTCAATTTCTTTAAATTATGATTGCTTGTGCTCGGCAAAGCTTTTTTGATTTTTCGTTTGTACGAAATCGGTTCGTTCTTCTCTTTTCGGGTAAAAGTTGGAAAATCATCACCAAACAAATCTGCCGAAAGCCCTGTGCTGTTCATAGGCGTTACAGGACTTGGGTTCTTCCAATCCAGATATTGATCGCTAATTTCTTCCAAAAATCGGCTCGGTTCGGCATCTACAATTTTGCCCCAACGGCTACGCGAAACGGAATAAGAGAGCATGGCTTCTTTCTCGGCACGTGTGAGTGCTACATAAAACAAGCGGCGTTCTTCTTCAAGCTCTTGGCGAGAGTTTAAATTCATTTGAGATGGGAATAAATTTTCCTCCAAGCCCACGACAAAAACCACAGGAAACTCCAAACCTTTTGCCAAATGCACCGTCATCAGCGAAACTTTATCGGTATCGGTTTCATCTTTGTCGGCATCGGTAGAGAGTGCCGCATCTTCCAAAAATCCTTGCAAAGTGGGATTTCCTCCCTCGATTTGGCTTTGCTCCTCTACATAGCCCTGCAAACTGTTTAGCAACTCTTGCAAGTTTTCCAGTCTTGAACGACCTTCTGGCGTATCATCATCGCTCAATGTTTTGAGCATGCCAGACTCTTTTGCCACCTGCAATGCTACCTCATACACATCGCCCGTTTTCAATTTTACGGCAAAACTTTGAATCATCGTTGCAAAATTATTTAACGAATTAAATGCTCGGGCGTTTAACTTTAATTGTGGTGCATAAAACTGTAAATTAAATAAAATTTCGATGACAGGCTTGCCCACTTTGTCTGCAAAAACAGTAAGTGCCTGTTGCGTTGTGTTCCCGATGCCACGCACGGGATAATTTATGATTCGCATCAAAGCCTCCTCGTCGTTTGGATTCACGAGCAATCGCAGATAAGCGATTAAATCCTTTACCTCTTTTCTTTGGTAAAACGACATGCCGCCATAAATTCTATACGGAATATTTTTTTTGCGCAACGCCTCCTCTATCGCTCGCGACTGTGCATTGGTACGATACAACACAGCAAAATCACTATTATTGTACTGATTTTGCATTTTCTTTTCAAAAATCTGTGCCGCAATGTAGCGAGCCTCGTCCATATCGGTCAAGGCACGATACACGGGAATTTTTGCCCCCGCATCGTTGGAAGTCCATACATTTTTCTTGAGCTGATCTCTGTTTTTGGCAATAATATCGTTTGCCGCGTTTACAATATTTTGAGTTGAACGATAATTTTGTTCCAAGGCAAAAGATTGTGCATCTTTATAATCTTTATTAAAATTTAAAATGTTACGAATATTTGCCCCACGGAACGCATAAATCGACTGCGCATCGTCGCCCACTACACAAATATTCTCGAACCTTGAAGCCAAAGCTTTTACAATTAAATACTGAGAATGGTTGGTATCCTGATACTCATCTACCAAAATGTATTTAAATCGGTTTTGGTATTTGGCTAAAACATCGGGAAAGCGAGTTAAAACCTCGTTGGTACGCAGTAATAAATCATCAAAATCCATTCCGCCAGATTTAAAGCATTTTTCCACATAGCGTTTATAGATTTCGCCCGTTTGTGGTCGCAGTGCAATGGCGTCTGCCTCCATGATTTCTGGATTATTGAAATAGGCACGCACTGTGATTAAGTTGTTTTTAAACTGAGAAATTCGGTTGAGAATTTGTTTGGGTTTATACACATCTTGGTCTAGATTCATGTCCTTGATTACCTTCTTTAAAATTGAAAGTGCATCTTGCTGGTCATAAATCGTAAAATTAGACGGGTAGCCCAAAAGAGGGGCTTCCACACGCAAAATTCTTGCAAAAATGGAGTGAAAAGTTCCCATCCAGATGTTTTTAGCTTCGCTCACGCCCACCACTTTAGCGATACGCTCCTTCATCTCGCGAGCAGCCTTGTTGGTAAAGGTGAGTGCTAGAATATTAAAGCTATCTACCCCTTGATTGATTAAGTGTGCAATGCGATAAGTTAAAACTCGTGTTTTTCCAGAACCTGCTCCTGCAATCACCATTACGGGTCCTTCGGTAGCTTCTACGGCTTGGCGTTGAACATCATTTAATTCATCTAAATAGTTACTTCCCATGCCGTAAATATACTAAGTTTTTATAGTTCGGGGAAAGTGCAAAATCGGATTTAAATGTATTTTAATATAATTCAATTGGATAAAAAATTAAGAAAAATGGGATTTTGGTATATTTTCTAAAAGGCTGCGGCGATTTTACTTCCTAAAATTAATCCTAATAGACATATAATAAAGGTACCTAAACTATAAATGCCAAATCCGAGATAATCGCCACTTGCAAGCATTTTATAATTCTCGGCAGTGAAGGTGGAAAAAGTGGTGAACCCGCCACAAAATCCTACAGCTAATAATAGATACACTGGCTGGCTGAATAGGGAGCGTTGCCCTAATGCCATAAACACACCAATTAATAAGCATCCTAAAAAATTGGCTAGAAAAGTTCCGTAAGAATAATTGGCATTAAAAAACGAAATAACAAATCTTAAAACACTTCCCAAGCCACCGCCAATGAAGATAAATAATAAATTCTTAAACATAATGACAAATGTAAGGAAAGTTTTATTGATAATGTTAAATCTATTTTAAACATTAATTTACAATCACTTGTAATGGTACTTGGTACACCTAAATTAGGACTAAAAGCAAAATTTGATAATTTAATAACAAAAATCATTATTTTGAGTCATTTTTTTTTGTAAATTTATAGAAAAATAAACGACATGCATATTGTACACTTATCAGCAGAATGTTATCCCATCGCCAAAGTAGGAGGCTTGGGCGATGTAGTGGGAGCTCTCCCAAAATATTTAAACAAAATTGAAGGCGTAGAATCAAAAGTAGTGATGCCGTATGTGTATAACGCCAAAACCGCTGAGATTAATAAAGAATTAGATCATGTGGCGTTTTTGCCATTTGGTAAAAATAAATTAGAGGTAAAAATCTGGAAAACCCACGATTTTGGATACAATTTATATTTAATTGAAATTGAAGGTTTCTCTCATCGTGAAAAAGTTTATGGCTATGGCGACGATGATTATTATTTCGTGGCTTTTCAAGTGGCGGCACTCAACTGGATTCACCAATGGGACGAAATGCCAGATGTGATTCATTGCCACGACTACCACACAGGCTTCATTCCTTTCTTAATGAAGTATGCCCACCAGTATCCTAAGTTTAGAGAAACGCCTTCTGTTTTCACAATCCACAACGGAAAATATCAAGGGCAAATGCCTTGGGAAATCGCCGACTACTTCCCGTGGTTTGATACTTGGCAAATGCCACTACTGGTGTGGGACAACTGCATCAATGCCATGGCTACTGCGGTGAAATGCGCTTGGCGCGTGAATACCGTTTCGCCACAATATATGAAGGAATTGATGGACGGAGATTCTAGCCTTGCGCCACTCTTTAGACAAGAATGGCAAAAATGCATCGGAATCCTAAACGGTATCGATAACGATGAGTGGAATCCTGAAACGGATAAAAATTTAGTTTTCAACTATTCTCAAAAAAACGCCATCAAAGGAAAAACCGAAAACAAAAAAGCACTTTGCGAGAGATTTGGATTTGATGAAAAATTACCAATCATCACTTTTATCGGTCGATTCGTAGACCAAAAGGGCGTAGATGTTTTGGCAGATGCCGTTTGGAAAGCGATTAATATTTTAGATTTTCAAGCCAATTTCTTTATCCTAGGAAGTGGCGACCAAGATCTGAGCGATGGCGTGCAGCAAATGAAGTATTATCTAGACGATAGATTTAATGTTTTCATTGGTTATGACGAAGCTCTGGCTCGCATTGCTTATGCAGGATCGGATTTTATGATTATGCCATCGAGATTTGAACCTTGCGGATTGAATCAGTTCTACACCTTTAGATATGGTGGCTTGCCGATTGTGCGCACAGTGGGTGGCTTGCTAGATTCGGTTATTGATTTTGAAGATGAGGGTGGAAATGGAATTAGATTTATCAACCTCAGCAGCGATGATATTTTACATGCGATTCACCGAGCCATCACACTCAAAGCGGATAAGAAAAGAATCAACGCAATTATTAAGAATAATATGAAACTAGATTTTTCTTGGGACAAAGCTGCTCAGAATTATTTAGATATGTATAAAAGCTTAAAACCTGAATAAAATAACTTAAAAAAGTAAATTTAATAAACAACGATAAAATGAAAGAGAATCAAAGAATTTTGGCGCTGATCCTAGGAGGAGGACGAGGCACCAGATTGCAGCCACTCACAAGCGAACGCTCTAAGCCTGCCGTGCCGCTTGCAGGAAAATACCGATTGGTAGACATTCCAATTTCTAACTGTTTAAATTCTGGTATCAACCGAATTTTTGTGCTTACTCAGTTTAACTCTGCTTCGCTGAACCGCCACATCAAGAACAGCTATAGTTTTGATTTATTCAGCAAAGGATTTGTGGATATTTTGGCAGCTGAGCAAACCGATGATAATGGAGATTGGTACCAAGGAACTGCAGATGCGGTGAGACAAAGCTTGCAACATTATAAGAAAATAGATTACGACTATATGCTCATTCTTTCTGGAGACCAATTGTACCAAATGGATTTCCAAGATATGCTTAGAAAACATATCGAGAGCAATGCCGAATTGAGTATCGCTACGATTCCAGTAAATGCAAGCGACGCTACTGGCTTTGGTATCATGAAAACCAACGAGGCTAATCAAATCACTTCTTTCATCGAAAAACCAGACGCAGAGGAATTGAAAAACTGGACTTCTGATACTGGAAAAGAAATGCAGGCTAAAGGTAGAGATTACTTAGCTTCCATGGGGATTTATTTATTCAATAAAAATGTACTAAATAAATTGTTGGAAGAAAACGAAGGTACAGACTTTGGAAAACACATCATTCCAGGAAGTATTGAAAATCATAAGGTGCTCAGCTACCAATTTGAGGGCTACTGGACAGATATAGGAACGATCAAGTCCTTCCACGAGGCAAATTTGGACTTAGCAAGCCACTTACCTTCATTTAATTTATATGATAATACCAATCAGATTTACACCCACGCTAGAATGTTGCCACCTGCCAAGGTAGAAGGCACTTCGCTGGAAAGAGTAGTATTATCCGAGGGCTCTATCGTGCATGCAAGTCGTTTGGAAAACTGTGTAATTGGAATCAGAACCCGCATAGGCAAAGGCACTACGGTAGCAGACACCTACATCATGGGTAGCGATTACTACGAATCTCTTGAACGAATTGAAGAAAATAAACGCAAAAAAATCCCACCAATCGGGATTGGAGAAAGATGCTTTATCAGCAATGCAATTATTGATAAAAATGTGAGAATCGGAAACGATGTTCGCATCAATGGACATAAGGGATTAAAAGACAAAGACACTCCTGAATATAAAATCGTAGACGGAATTGTGGTGGTGAAGAAAGGAGCCGTATTACCAGATGGATTTAGTATATAAGCTTTAGTTATAATTCATTATTCAAAAAAAGGCAGGAATGGAAAGTTTCTGCCTTTTAATTTTTATGCTAAAAAATCATCTCAAGATTAAAAAATACATCAAAATTCCATTTTTTAACATTTTAAAGAAACACGATTTTTTTCATATATTTGAAGAAATCATAATTTAAACCAAAAAACGATGAAAATACAATTTTTAGGACACGCATGTTTATTGATTGAAGCTAATGGGAAGAAAATATTGGTAGATCCATTTATCTCTGGAAATCCAAAAAATGACAAAATTAAGGTAGAAGACATCAAAACAGACTACATTCTACTCACCCATGCGCACCAAGACCATGTGCTTGATGCAGAGGAAATTGCTAAAAACAACGATGCGCTCATCATCTCAAATGCCGAAATTGCAGCATACTACGAACAAAAGGGATTAAAATCTCACGGAATGAACACTGGAGGGAGTTATGAATTTGATTTTGGTGTACTCACCTCTACCATTGCATTTCACTCAAGTTCGTTTGCAGACGGCACTTATGGCGGAAACCCAAACGGATATTTAATAAAGTCAAAAGACAAGCAGATTTATATCGCTGGCGACACTTCTCTCACCTACGAGATGAAATACTTGCCAGAATTATATGGTGCCATAGATTTAGCTGTATTGCCAATTGGCGGGAATTTTACAATGGATGCACTGCAAGCAAGCTATGCAGCCGAATATGTACAGACCAAACGTGTACTTGGTTACCACTACGACACTTTCCCAGTAATTGAAATTAACCATGAGGAAGCACACAATTTCTTTAACAAAAAAAATATTAACTTAGAATTATTACAAATTGGAAACATTTTAATCATTTAATATTTTAACCTTAAACTACTTAAGGCGGCAAATACAAGAGATAATGTAAAAAATACATTAACATATAATTTGTAACATTTGTCATTTTTTAGGGATTATTTTTGTTTTTTTCTTTACAATTAGGTAATTTAGCCCAACGAACAACAAAATTTTTTTAACATGAGGCAAAAAATTATCTGGTGTAGTTTATTTCTACTCTTTTTTACCACTGTAGTCTTGGGACAGATTACTGGTAAAGTAGAAGACGAATTCGGTCCTTTAGAATCTGCCCAAGTCGCGATCAAAGGATCTGATGTGCAAACACTAACCAACGCGAAAGGTGAATTCTCAATCGATGGTAAAATTGGAGATGTCTTAGTCATTACCAACCCAACCACATTGAGCGAGGCTACTTTTCCGGTTAAGAAATTAAACATGGGACTTTTAAAAGTTCGTGAAAGCGAAGTGAACCTGGATGTAATTGTAGGTTATGGTAAACAAAAGAGAGCTTCTGTAACCGGGGCTATTACCAGTGTGAAAGGTGCAGATTTGAGAATGTCTTCATCTTCGCTCACTAGCTCTTTTGCAGGACAAATGGCTGGTATAATCTCTACTGCTAGTAGTGGTGAGCCAGGTGCAGGTTCTAATTTCTACATCCGTGGAATTGGAACTTTTGGAGGTAGAGCCACTCCACTTATCCTATTAGATGATGTTGAGATTAGTATTGGTGATTTGAACAATATTCCTACTGAAACCATTGAAAGTTTCTCTATCTTAAAAGATGCATCTGCTACTGCTATCTATGGTTCTCGTGGGGCAAATGGTGTAATGCTTGTGAAAACTAAAAATGGTAACCATAATGAAAAAACAAGAGTGGGGGTTTCTTTTGAATATTCTATTCATCAACCTCTTAACTTCCCTAATTTCGTAGATGGTCCTACCTGGATGGAATTATACAACGAAGCTTTAATTTCCAGAAACCCAAATGCAAAACCTAGATACTCACAAGATGTTATCGATAATACTCGCAATGGTGTTAATCCTTATGTATTCCCTAATGTAGATTGGAAAGATGTTTTATTCCGTGATTTCTCAATGAGCCAAAGAGCTAATGTTAATATTCAAGGTGGAGGAAACAAAACCACTTATTACATGAGTATTCAAGCAAATCATGATAATGGTATCTTGAAATCTAAAAAAGAATATTCTTGGAATAACAACATTAATAGATGGAGTTACAACTTCCAAAACAACATTTCATACAATTTATTGGAAGGGACTAAAATTGATTTGAGAATGAATGCACAAGTTGGACAAAGAACTAGTGGTAACTATGGTACCTCTGCTCTCTTTAAAAAATTATTAGGAGCTAATCCAATTGCTTTCCCAATCACATTTCCAGAGTATTTAACACCTGAAGATGAAATACCAGGACACATTAATTTTGGTACTGCTATCATTACAGGAAACACACCAAGAGAAAACTTGTATGAAACTTTACTAAATTCTTTTCAAGAAAGTAGATACAATACTATTAACACCTCTTTAAAGTTATCTCAAGATTTAAAATTCATAACAAAAGGATTAAGTGCCAATGTATTATTTAACTTTAAAAACTGGTCACAATCAAGTTACAATCAATCAATTGAGGGGTACGAGTATAGATTGAAAGATGGAAGTTACAATCCAGATACCGGTGAGTTTGCTATAGAAAGAGTAGGAACAAAAGGTTCTGATTATATTAATCAATCAAAAATCAATAAAAATGGCGATAACACCATGGTAATCAATGCTCAAATAAATTATGGCAGAAAATTTGGAAAACACAATGTTAAAGGTATGGTGCTGTATAACCAAAGAGAGTTTAGAAACGACATTTTACCAAGAAGAAACCAAAGTTATTCTGCAAGATTTAACTACGGGTATGATGAAAAATATTTGGCTGAAATAAGTGCTGGTTACACAGGAACAGAGCGTTTACCTAAAGGAGAGCGTTTTGAGTTTTTCCCTAGCTTATCTTTAGGATGGGTAATCAGTAGAGAAGACTTTTTCTCACCTCTATCAAGTACTGTAAACTTCTTAAAACTTAGAGGATCTTACGGGCTAGCTGGTAGTGATGATACAGGTTTAGGTGCTGGAGCAGAACACTTCTTGTACAGAGATAAAGTGAAATTAAAATCAGACGGATACGAATACTGGACTGGAGAAAACTTAGGATTCCATAGAAAAGGGGTTGAAATGATTAACTATGCAGTAAGAAACGCTAGATGGGAAAAAGTAAAACAATTTGATGTAGGGGTTGAAACTTTATTATTCAACAAATTAAACTTAACTGTTGACTACTTCAACAACAATAGATACGATATCTTACTTAAAAGAGAAGCTTGGCCTCAAATGTTAGGTTATCACAATTCAAAACCATGGTCTAACAAAGGTAGAGTTAGAAGCTGGGGTTGGGATGGTAGCATGAACTTTAGAACCAATATTACAAACGACTTATCTATGATGTTAAGAGGTAACTTTACCTATGTACAAAATAAATACTTAGATGTTGATGACCCAGAATATGAATATTCTTGGAGAAACCGTACAGGATACCCATTAAGCTACACTTATGGTTATATTGCTGAAGGATTATTCCAATCTCAAGAAGAAATAGACAATAGCCCTAGACAAGACTTAGGTAGTACTCCAAAACCTGGCGACATCAAATATCGTGATGTGACTGGTGATGGTAAAATCACTAACGACGACCAAGTAATGATCTCGAAATATGGTGGACAACCAAGATTACAATATGGTTTTGGAATCAACTTTTTCTACAAAAAATTTGATGTAAACCTATTCTTCAACGGCTCGGCTAAAAGAACTATCATGACAGGTTTAATGAGTCCATTTGGACAAAATGACAACGCTGTATTCCAATTAATCGCAGATAACCGTTGGACAGAAGCTAATCCAAATCCTAATGCTAAATATCCAAGGTTAGGACTATTGGAAGCAGATACTCAAAATAACAGTCCTGCAAGTACCTACTGGATGAGAAATGGTAGTTTCTTAAGATTCAAAACTTTAGAAATTGGTTATAAATTTAAACAAGGTAGAGTATTCTTAGAAGCAAATAATTTAGCTTTATTTAGCAAATTTAAAGACTGGGATCCAGAACTTTCTTGGAATGCTTATCCTTTACAAAGAACTTACAATGTAGGTGTACAACTCCACTTCTAAAATAAAACAAAATGAAAATAAATAAATCAATTAAACGCTACGGAGGGATTTTCCTTATTGCAGGATTAAGCCTTACCTCATGTAATGATTACTTAGATGTAATTCCGCCAGAACAAGCACAGCTAAAAGATGCAACAAAAGACTTTGATGCAACACTTGATTTCTTATACACTTGTTATGGAGGCATCACAAACCCTTTTCAATATTCAGGTGTAGAAGCCTCTTCGGATGAATGGGTACTTCCCCCACTATGGAGAGAAGGTATGCATACAATCCTTTACGGATTAAATGTCCCTGGACAAATGAATGATGGATGGAGATGGGGTAGTAACTATTACCGTTTCATAGGGCAATGCCACCTATTCTTAAATAACATTGATCAAGCCAGAGGTTTGACTGATGAGGAGAAAAAAGAATGGAAAGCAGAAGCTAACTTTTTAATTGCTTACTACCATTATCAAACATTAATTCTATACGGCCCATGTCCAATTGTAGATCATTTTATTCCAATGGATGCAGATAATAGCGAGTTTCCTGGTAGATCTCACTTTGATTATGTAACCAATTGGATTGTTGATAAATTAGACAAAGCGGCAGAAGACCTTCCAGCCTCTAGATCTGATGAAAAATGGGGACGAGCAACTTCTACTATGGCAAAAGCCTTAAAAGCCAGATTATTGGTATATGCTGCCTCTCCTCTATGGAATGGAAAATTCCCTTACCCTCAATGGAAAAATAAAAATTTCGAAACTCCAGGCTATGGCTACGATCTTGTAAGTTTAACTTATGATCCTAAAAAATGGGAACGAGCTGAAAAAGCCTGTCAAGAAGCTTTAGATTTTGCCCTATCACAAGGTGGCAACAAGCTATATGATGATGAAGAATTATACAAGAAAGAAAGTATTCCGTTACCATTTGTTCCAAATGTAAGTGAAAATACAGAAGAAGGTAAAAAATTTCTTAAAAAAGTAATGTTGATGAGATACTTGGTTACTACTCGTGTAAACGAAGGTAACAAAGAAATCATTTGGGGATATCCACACCAAGGAAACATGGTTATAGGATCTCTTCCTCACGCAATCCTAAAACAAAGTAATGGTAACTATGTAAATGGATATAGTGGTGTTTCACCTGTATTAAACACTTCCATCGAGTATTTCTATACTAAAAACGGAAAAAGACCAGCATATGATAGCTCTTTCCCTGATAGAAAATACTGGTTCCAGTCAGCTAAAATAGCAGACAGAAATGGTATCATTACTTTGAACGTCGACAGAGAGCCTAGATTCTACGCTTGGTTTGCATTTGATGACGGTGATTATGGTTCAAAAGTAAATAATGGTAATCCACTTAAAATCAAATTAAGAGACCCAGATTTACAAGGTTATAACCCAGAGAAATTTAACAGAGACAACAATGTTACTGGTTATTTTAGTCAAAAATACATAATGCCTAAGCTTACATACAATAAGAGTGGCGGAAATAATAACGAATCTAAACCAAGACCACTTATTCGTTTAGCAGAGCTTTATTTAAACTTGGCAGAATGTAAGGCCGAATTAGGAAAAGATCAAGAGGCTATCAATAACCTAAATATCATTAGAAATCGTGCGGGTGTTCCTGATTTAACTACAGGAGATATCAATTCAGATATGTCACTTAGAGATTGGGTTCGAAACGAAAGATTTATTGAGCTATGGGGAGAAGGTCATCGTTACTACGATGTTCGTAGATGGATGATTGCTCCAGAAACAATGGGTGCTGGAAAAAGACAAGGCTTAAACGCATATGGCATCAAAAAACCTTCTTTTGAAGCGTTAAATACCGTAGGTCCTATCGATCAACCATTCGTTTGGATGAACAAAATGTATTTATTACCATTGTACACTGTAGAAGTTGCTAAAAACCCTCAGTTAATTCAATCACCAGGTTATTAATATTAATAAAAAAACAATTCAATCATGACAAATAAAAAATTAATCCCGTTATTGTTCGGTGGCTTATTAGCCACCGCGGGGATTCAATCATGTGAAGAAAAGTATGATGATTTAATTCCAGAAGAATTCAATACAGTTTTGCTTTTCAAAGATTCAGGAGAGACTCCTCTTACACTTTATGATATAGGCGAAAATGGAAATTACGAATTCACAATCATGAAAAGTGGATACAAACCTGAATCTACTACCAATGCTGAAATTCGAGCTTTATCAAGTGAAGAATTAGCTGAATACTCAAAAGTAACTGGTAAAACTTATCTATCACTCCCTAGCTCTTTGTATGATTTAGGACAAACTAATTACAGTTTTAGTTCTAGTGATACCTATAAAATCGCTAATATTACACTGAAAACAGATGAGATCAAGAAGTTTTTAGAAAACAACGGATCTAATGGCAATTATGTTCTTCCTATCAAACTGGAAAAAATAAATGCTAATGACTCTGTAAACTCTAAAAGCGATTTAATTTTACTTCAACCAAAAGTCGTTACACCAGTGGTAAGCTTCTTAGAAAATAGTGCAACATTGCAAATTGCAGATAACTCTGCAAAACAAAATGTAACATTATCATTGCCATTTAAGAGCTTATGGGATTTCGATGCTACCGTTACTGTTGATAATTCAAGCTTACCTAATGGTTACACCATTATTCCTGAAGGGCAATATACTATAGCTAATGCAGGAAAAGGAGAATTCAAAGTAGGAGCAAACAATAGCTTACCTATTGAAATTTCTATTAAAAATGATGGTACACTATTAGGTCCTGCGTATGCCCTACCTTTAAAAATTAAAGAAGCTTCTAAACCAGGAATTGAAGGTTCTAAAAACGGATATGTATTATATGCAGCATTCAATGCTATTCCATTGACAGTTGATATGTTAAGCACTAATGCACAAGAAGAGCAAGAAGGACCTATAAGTAATTTAATTGACAACAACCCAGCTACATTCTTCCATACATCATGGTCTAAAGAAAAAGGAGATGGAAAGCCCCATAATCTTCAAATCAATTTAAAAAAGCCAATTAAAAATATGGCGTTTAGATATCAAAATAGAAATCATCCAAATGGAAAGCCTACTCAAATCAAGATTTATGTGAAGGCTACAGAAAATGAAGAATGGCATGAATTAAAGACAATAAGTGAAGGATTGCCTACTGGAGCTTCAAGTATTTATAACTCTGAAGTTTTAAAGTCAGAAACTCCTTTTTCATTTATCAAATTTGATGTTTTGAAAACAAATAATGGTAGAGCATTTTTTAACATGGCAGAATTTAATTTATACGGAAAATAATTTTTAATTCTCATTTTGTAATATTTTGAAGCCCGAAAGTTTCACGACTTTTGGGCTTTTTCTTTACCTTTGCACGCAAAATTTTTATATGGATAATTTCTTATTAATTATCATCTGTATCGTAGGTGCCATGATCATGCGCGACACCAATCTTTTGCCCAGAAATGCGCATCTCACCGTAAATAAAATCATTATTTATCTATCTTTACCCGCATTAGTTTTATGCTTTATTCCCAAAATCAAATTCAGTGATGAGCATTTTTATGCACTTTTAATGCCTTGGATCGCATTCTTCATCAGTGCTGCTTTTTTTCTCACTTTAGCCAAAATCTATAAACTACCAAGAGCCCTCACAGGGGCACTCATTCTACTTTCGGGATTAGGAAACACCTCTTTTCTCGGAATTCCATTTATCCAAGCCATGTTTGGCGAGCATCAAATCAAAAATGTTTTAATCATCGACCAAGCGGGAACTTTTGTTGTATTAAGCACAGTAGGCTTACTCATTTGCTCGCAATGTTCCAAAGAATCTACAAGTTTCAGAGGCATCATTTATCGATTTTTCACCTTCCCTCCATTTTTAGCATTTTTAGTTTCATTAGGGCTAAATTTTTCAGGCATAGGTCTCCCCCATTTTTTAGAAAAAAGCATGGAAAGCCTAGGCGCAACAGTAGTTCCGCTGGCACTACTTTCAATTGGGTTGCAACTAAAGCTTGAAAAACGCAGTATGCACTGGAGTTTCGTTGGGCTCGGGCTACTTTGTAAGTTGGTTTTAATCCCACTTGTGGTGTACATTCTTTATATCCAAATTTTGGGACTAGATAGCGAGCTCATCAAAGTCACCGTAATAGAATCCGCTATGCCTCCAATGGTTACTGCAGGAATCGTGGCGGCATCTTACGGGATTAAACCCAGATTTTGTGGTTTGCTCGTGGGGTATGGCATTCCCGCCTCCATCATCACACTTAGTTTTTGGTATTGGATTTTAATGCACTAAACCTCAATTTCCTAAACATAAATTTTGTCATAAAAAGCATTTTGATGCTATGTTATTAAAAAATTATTGCTATCTTTAGCTAAACAATAAATCTTAATAACATGGCAAAAGTATTAAAAATTCACCCAGAGAACCCGCACAGCAGAGCGATAGAACAAGTGGTAGATGCCCTAAAAAACGGAGCGGTAATTATTTATCCTACAGATACAGTTTATGGGCTTGGATGCGACATTTTCAACCAGCAGGCCATGGAGAAATTGGCAAAGCTAAAAGGTCTAAAATTAGATAAATCACAATTCTCCATTGTATGTAATGATTTAAGCCATCTTTCAACTTTTACAAGACCTATCGACAATACAACCTTTAGATTATTAAAAAGAGCTTTGCCTGGTCCTTTCACCTTTATTTTAAAGGCAAACAACTCTCTACCGTCTTATTATAAATCCAGAGAAACAGTAGGAATCCGCGTGCCAGATCACAAAGTGCCACACGCCATTGTAAACATGCTAGAAAGTCCTATTGCCTCAACCTCATTATTAGTCTCTGAAGATGAAGATGAAAAAGAATACTACACAGATCCTGAATTAATCGCTGAAAAATACGATAAATTAGTAGACATCGTGATAGATAGTGGAAAAGGCGGTTTGGTAGCCTCTTCGGTAGTAGATTTATCCGAAGGCGATGGAGCTTACGAAGTCTTAAGACAAGGAAAAGGCGATATCGAAGATTATATTTAATTTTTTTTAAAACATAATTTAAGTTAGAAAGTGGGAGTTTTAGCAAACTTCCACTTCTTTTAAATAGAAGAAATTCGTATTTTTACGAAACTTTGAAATTTGAAACGATGAATCAACATATAAAAAAAGCTGTACTTTCTGCATCATTTACTATTCCTGCTGTTTTGTGGGGACAGAGTGATAAGCCCAACATTATTTTCATCTTGGCAGATGATTTAGGTTATGGAGATTTGGCTTGCTATGGGCAAAAACATGTCGAAACTCCAAATATTGATAAATTAGCCAAGCAAGGCATGATGTTTACACAGGCTTATGCAGGAGCCCCCGTTTGTGCACCTTCTCGCGCTACCATTATGACAGGGCAACATACAGGGCACACGCATGTGCGTGGCAACAAGGAATACTGGCAAAAAAGTCCTAAAATCATGTACGGACAAAACGAAGAATATAGCCTAGTGGGACAAGAACCTTATGATGCCAATCAAGTGATTTTGCCAGAAGTAATGAAGAAAAATGGCTACACCACAGGCATGTTTGGCAAATGGGCGGGTGGCTACGAAGGCTCTCATTCCGTGCCAGAAAAACGTGGAGTAGATGAGTTTTATGGTTACATTTGTCAGTTTCAGGCACACTCATATTATCCAAATTTCTTGAACCGATATAGCCAAAAAGAAGGCGATACTCAAACCATTCGTGTCGTGATGGACGAAAATGTAAAGTACCCAATGACAGGCGAAGATTACTACAAGCGTCCGCAATATTCTGCCGACATGATTCATCACAAAGCACTTGAGTGGCTAGACGAGCAAAACGGCAAAAAACCATTTTATGGATTCTTCACCTACACTCTACCCCATGCCGAGCTGATGCAGCCCAACGATTCATTATTAAAAAAGTACAAAAAACAATTTTTTGAAGATAAAACTTGGGGCGGTAGCGATGGCAGTAGATACCACGCAACTACGCACACTCATGCACAATTTGCCGCAATGATTACTCGTCTCGATTCCTATGTAGGCGAAATAATGGAAAAACTAAAAGAAAAAGGCTTAGACAAAAACACAATTGTAGTCTTTAGTAGCGACAACGGCCCTCACGAAGAAGGTGGTGCCGACCCTGAATTCTTTGGCAGAGATGGGAAATTAAGAGGAATCAAAAGACAATGCTACGAGGGCGGAATCCGTGTGCCATTCATCGTAAAATGGCCAGGAAAAATAAAACCTGGAACCGTGAGCGATCATCAAATCGCATTTTATGACATTATGCCTACTTTTGCAGACATCGCAGGAGACAAAAAATTCCCAAAAAGATATTTCAATAAAAAATCTCAGAATTCAAGCATCGACGGAATTTCGTTTTTGCCAACGCTTCTGGGCGATGACCAAAAACAAAAAGCACACGACCACTTGTATTGGGAATTTCATGAGACCAATCAAATTGCCGTGCGCAAAGGCGATTGGAAACTTATTGTAATTAAAGGAGTTCCGCATTTGTATAATTTAGCCACCGACATTCACGAAGACCACAATGTCGCCGCTCAGCATCCAGACATTGTAAAAGAAATGGTGCAAATCATCAAAAAAGAACATTCTCCTAGCGATATTTTTAAAGTAACACTTCCTAAATTTGAGGGAGCTTAAAAAAATATAGCAAAATATCATTTTTAATTAGTTTTGTAGAAGTGCTTAGTTTTTAGGGCTAAGCACTTTTTAATTGAGTATAATTTTGCCCAGTTTAAAAAAAATCCTCATTTTTAACCCCTGAAAAAATAAATCTATGGATAAACAAAAAACACCAAACGACTCACTTACTATACTCACCAATGTCGTTTTGCCTAACGAAACCAACCACTTAAACAACATGTTTGGAGGCGAGCTCCTTTCTCGCATGGACAGAGCCTGCTCTATCGCCGCTCGTCGCCATGCCGAAACTGCCCGCGTGGTTACTGCTTCGGTAAACCGTGTAGATTTCAAGGAACCAATTCCACTGGGGAGCATTGTAAAAGTAGTGGCAAAAGTTACGCGTGCATTTACCTCAAGTATGGAAGTGATTGCCGATGTTTGGGTAGAAGACACTTCGTCTGGCGAAAAAAGAAAAACCAATGTTGGAATCTACACATTTGTGGCAGTAGACGCCAACAATAAGCCTATCGAAATCCCGAAAATTACGCCACAATCGGAGCAAGAAACAGATCGCTATGAGCAAGCACTTCGTCGCAAACAATTGAGTTTACTTTTAAGCAAAAAAATTCAGCCGAGCGAAGTTCCAGATTTAAAGGATTTCCTTTTCCCAGAGGAATAATTTAAATCTAAAATCATCATTTAATTTTGATAAAAAATTCCTATATTTGGTTTAATGAATACCCCAAAAGAAGAACAAGTAGTTTTAATCAACGAGCAAGATCAAGTGCAGGGTCTTATGGGCAAAATGCAAGCGCACCAAGAAGGCGTTTTGCATCGTGCTTTTTCCGTTTTTGTATTTAATGATAAAAACGAAACGCTTTTGCAACAACGCGCACATGGCAAATACCACAGCCCAGGATTATGGACAAACACTTGTTGCAGTCACCCACGAGAAAATGAAACTTATGCAGAGGCGGCACATCGCCGAATTCAGGAAGAAATGGGATTTGATTGCGAATTAAAACCTGCTTTTCATTTTATATACAAAGCCGATGTAGGTTTGGGGCTTATCGAGCACGAGTTAGACCATGTTTTTGTAGGAAATTTTGACGGAACACCGATTCCAAATCCAGAAGAAGTTGCTGATTTTAAATGGATAAGTATGGATGATTTGGTGAAAGATGTTGCTCAAAATCCGCAAAACTACACCGAGTGGTTTAAAATTATTTTGAATCAATATCTTCAACATTTAAACAATCAATAAAATATGAAAAAAACAGCACTCAACGCTAAACACATAGCACTTGGTGCCAAAATGGTACCTTTTGCAGGTTTTGAAATGCCTGTGCAATATTCTGGCGTGAATCAGGAACACATGGTTGTGAGAGAAAAAGTGGGCGTTTTTGATGTGAGCCACATGGGGCAATTTAGAATTAAAGGTGAAAAAGCCCTAGATTTAGTGCAAAAAATCACTTCAAACGATGCCTCAAAATTAAAAGTGAATCAGGCTCAATATTCTTGCATGCCTAATGAAAAAGGCGGAATTGTAGATGATTTAATCGTTTATAAAATCGCTGATGATGAATATTTCTTGGTAGTAAATGCAGGCTGTTTAGACAAAGATTGGGAATGGGTAAATAAACAAAATGAATTTGGTTGCGAAATCACCAACGAAAGTGATGACACTTCGCTTTTGGCTGTGCAAGGTCCCAAAGCGACTGAAGCCATGCAAAGCCTTACGGATGTAAATTTAGCCGAAATCCCGTTTTATCATTTCCAGATTGGAAAATTCGCAGGTGTAGACAATGTAATCATCTCAGCAACAGGCTACACAGGTTCTGACGGGTTTGAAATTTATTTCCCAAATGAATATGCAGACCTTATGTGGGACAAAGTGATGGAAGCGGGCAAAGAATACGGCATTGAGCCTTGTGGATTGGCAGCGCGCGACACACTCCGTTTGGAAAAAGGATATTGCCTATACGGGAACGATATTTCTATGGAAACCTCTCCGCTTGAAGCTGGCTTGGGCTGGATTACTAAATTTACTAAAGATTTCATCGCATCTGATATTCTTAAAAAGCAAAAAGAAGAAGGCGTTTCAAGAAAATTGGTAGCCTTTAAAATGGTAGACCGCGGAATTCCTCGCCACGATTACGAAATCGTGGATGCCGAGGGCAACAACATCGGAAAAGTAACTTCTGGAACGCAATCTCCGATTTTGAAAGAAGGAATCGGATTGGGTTATGTGCAAAAAGCTTTTTCTAAAGTAGGAAGCGAAATCTACATCCAAGTAAGAAACAAAAGACTCAAAGCCGAGGTGGTAAAACTTCCGTTTGTGTAAATTTTTAAGCTCATAAATACTAAACTCACTACAATTTTTGTGGTGAGTTTTTTGTTTTAATTAAAATAAAAAAACATTAAAAATCTGATTTTCATAGGATTTTAAATTATTTCAAATTATTCAAGCAAAAAAGATTAAATTTGTGCCTATGAGAATCGATATTGTAACTGCAGTCCCAGATTTATTGAGCAGTCCGTTCAATGCATCTATTATGAAACGAGCCCAAGACAAAGGCTTGGTAGAAATTCATATTCATAATTTAAGAGATTATGCTACAGATAATTACAAAAGTGTAGACGATTATCCTTACGGTGGCGAAGCGGGCATGGTGATGAAAGTGGAGCCCATAGAACGCTGTTTTGAGCAATTGATGAGCGAGCGCACTTATGATGAGGTGATTTATGTAACGCCTGATGGAAAAACCTTTGACCAAAAAATGGCAAATCAATTGTCGCTTAAAGGTAATTTATTGATTCTCTGTGGTCATTACAAAGGCGTAGACCAGCGTGTGCGAGATGAATATGTAACATTAGAAATTTCGGTAGGCGATTTTGTGCTCAGCGGTGGCGAATTGGCAGCCGCTTTGGTTGTAGATGCTGTGGTGCGACTTTTGCCAGGTGTATTGAACGATGAGACATCTGCCCTTTCGGATTCGTTTCAGGATCAATTGTTGGCACCGCCTGTTTACACGCGTCCACCCGTGTGGAAAGGTCGTGAAGTTCCTGCCATTTTGATGAGCGGGAATTTTCCTAAAATCGAAGAATGGAAACACCAGCAAGCCTTAGAACGCACGCAAGAAAGACGCCCAGATTTGCTAGAAGATTAAATTATTTTGTAATTTAGTATAAAATTTAAGTCATGAAAAAATCATTAATAATCAGTTTTTTAAGTCTTTTTATATTCTTTTCTTGTAACAAAAAAGATATTTCTGCAGCCAATACCCAATCTATTGTAGAAGAATATCTTGAAAGCAATCCGCCTTATGAAACGGGCTGGATTCAGACCGAGAATTTAAAACTTTCTACTAAAAAAGACCAAAGCCAAGTGCAGATTATCAAGGATTTGGCTAAAGAGGGCTACATTAACATCGAAGAAGAAAATGTAAAAAAACGATTTTTGTCTAAAGATAGCATTTGGCAATTTTCTTTAAGTCTTACCGAAAAATCTTTGCCTTATGTCATCAATCAAAAACCGAACAAAACAGAAGTAAAAACAATTGAATATCAACTAAATAAAGATAAAGAAATTGTTTTTATTAAGAAAAATGAAAAAAGTATTGTGTGCACAGCTGTTTTGCAAAAAGTAAAAACACCTTTTTACACATTTGGAAAAGATAAAACATCTAAATCAAATTTTATTACCAGAAAATTTAAGCTAAAATACAACGCAGAAAACGGCTGGCAAGTAGTTGATTAAACAACAAAATCCTTATGAAAAATCAAATAAATTTAATTTTACTACAAGCAATAAGTAGCTTAATTTCAGGTATTTTAGTTTCTAAAATGTCTTGGATTGGCAAAGTGGGAATTGGGTTGATTTATCGTGATTACGCCATTTTAAAAAATTGGTGGAAAGCCGCACTTTTATTTTTTGGCGTGCAACTCATTTTGATTTTAATTCTAAACATCATCCGTTGGATTTCAGGGATTGGAGCTCAAAAAATCGGTAGCTTCATTTTGCTAATTTTGAGCATTGTGGGCTTGTACTACACCTACATCGACTTTACCGAAACCTCGCATAAAATGCTGAAAACTAGTTTTCATGCAGGTTTTTATTTAGTATGGGCTAGCGTAATGATTTCGTGTTTGTATTTCTTATTTATGCGTAGAAAAATTAAACCTCAATCGACTTCAACACCTGCGGAAGAATCGTAGCGGGAAACACCTCTTGCGCCTCTTCTTGCAAAACTTTGAAGTCCTGATAGCGATTGGAAAAGTGTCCAATCATTAATTTTTTAACTTGTGCTTCCTTGGCAATTGTTGCCGCTTCTCTAGCTGTGGAATGCCCAGTTCTCACTGCAGTAGGCTTTAGTTCGTCTAAAAAAGTAGCCTCGTGATACAATAAATCTGCCCCTTGAATAATGGGGGTAATATCTGGTTTGTACATCGTGTCTGAGCAATAGGCATATTTTTTAGGTGCTGGCGCAGGATATGTTAAATCTTGATTTTTAATAATTTTCCCGTCGCTTAGTTCAAAATCAAAGCCTTTTTTTATCTTGAGATAGTCGCAAGTTTCAATTTCAGGATACTGCTGAATTGCATCCATATTAAGCTTTCTTAGCTTTGGTTTTTCGACAACTAAATATCCATTGCAATACACACGGTGATTGAGCGGAATGGTGTAAACCTCCACTTTTTTATCTTCAAAAATAAGTTCGCTTTCTGTTGATTTAAGTTCTTTAAACTCAATCGGAAAACTATTGATGCTATGTGTAAGCTTCAATTGATGGTTAATGAAAGTTTTAATCCCTTCTGGTCCAAAGATATAAAGTGGCTTTTCTCGTCCTAAAAGCTGAAATGTAGAAATCAATCCCACCAGACCAAATACATGATCTCCGTGCAAATGAGAAATGAAAATATGATCTATTTTTGAAAAACGAATTTTAGCTTTTCTAAGCTGTACTTGCGTTCCTTCGCCACAATCAATGAGCAGAAATCGCTCGTTTACATTCACTACTTGCGCACTTGGATGAGTATGTGCCGTAGGGATTGCAGAATTAAAACCAAGTACCGTAACCTGAATGCTCACTTTTTATGCTTTTAGTTCAGCGATTTTAGTGATAGCTCCTTTGGGTTTATCTCCTAATTTACAAAGGATTTCGGCGTCTAGAGGCAAGAAAACATCTAATCTTGAACCAAATTTTATGAACCCATACTCCTGCCCCGCTTTTGCCTCATCTCCCACTTTTGGATAAATAACAATGCGGCGTGCAACGGCTCCTGCTATCTGGCGGAACAGAACTTCTTGCCCGTTGGCAGTTTCTACCACAGTGGTTGTTCTTTCGTTTAATTCAGAAGATTTTGGGTGAAATGCTACTAGGTATTTGCCCGCATGGTATTTCACAAATTTCACGATGCCACTCACAGGATATCGGCACACATGCACATTAAGCGGGCTCATAAAGATTGAAAGCTGAATCACTTCACGCTTTAGATATTCTTTTTCGTATACTTTCTCTAGCACGACAACTTTTCCGTCTACGGGTGCAATTACATCGAGCGAAGCACTCTCAGACACTCGGTTGGGATTTCTAAAGAACCATACGATGAATAAGTAAAAACAAGTAATAAATAATAAAATAATATAGCTCCATGGTGCTGGAGTATATTTATTGACCAATATTCCTATAATTACAAATGCAATTAATGTAAAAAGTAATATTCTCTTTCCTTCTTTATGTAATCTCATAATTCAAAAATCGTGTAATAAGTGTAAACAACTACGCTCACCATTAAAAAACTATCTAATCTATCTAAAAAACCACCATGCCCAGGGATAAGATTTCCACTATCTTTTACCCCGAACAAGCGTTTTATTTTTGACTCAGCTAAATCTCCAAGCGGCGCAAAAATACCAATTAAAATAGAAATTACAATCCAATTTCCATGAATATTTTTTAAATAATATTCAATAAAAATTCCCAGCAATACTACCGAGATCAATCCCCCTGCTAGCCCTTCAAGGGTTTTATTCTTTGAGATTTTAGTGAATGTTGTTTTCCCAATCAAGCTGCCTGTGATGTAGGCAAATGTATCGCTAAACCATATTAAAGCAAAGATTAAGAACAACGGATTAAGCTTCTCGAAACCAACGACATCACTCGGAAAAATAAATCTAAACATTAAGGCAAATGGTAGCCCTAAATAGATGACCATAAATATTAATTTGGAGGTGTCATAAGCAATTTCATCTGGGCGTTTAAAGATGACATAGACAAGCATAAAAAATAGCAAACTAGGCATCAATGCTACCAGACTAAAAGGCTCATAACTCTGTCCGTGATAAAACCGATAAGCATAGGTGCCGAATAAATAAGCACTCACTGCCAGTACGGCTACTACATACCAAATATTATCGAAATCAAGGATTTTTTGCAGTTCCCAAAAGCACAATGCAAACAGTAGGGCAAATCCTATGATAAGAGTAAGCGGACTATAAAGACTGAAAAATGCAATTAGTAACACATAAATCAAGCCTGAGACAGCTCTAAGTGTAAAATTATTCATCTTCAAGAAGTAATAAATAAATTTTAGGTTTTAATGAATTTTCAAGATTCGAGTGGTGATCTATATTTGTCCCACCGATGGAAGTAATGCTTCCTGTGTTTTCTTTGTTTCTATTGATTTTAATCATTGCATCTTTCAGCGATTTTTCGATTTGAGAAAATCTAGAAAATACAATAAATGTTTGTGGTAAATCCTTAGGGAACCTCCCTCCTAAATCCTTAGATGAAAGAACAATAGAACCATTAAAGGCGTTTAGACTTATACATTTAATAAAGCAACTGTCTGCCGCTGGAGAAATAGATTTTAGATAATAAATCCCTAATTGCATCAACCATTTCTGCAATTGCTCATCAAAACAAACAATGGGACCTAATCGATCTTTTTCTAAAATTTCCTTTAAATAGCTACTCGCTACTTTTAAACTTTCGCAATACAAAAAATGCCCCCCTGCAGAAGTGAAATTGGTTACAAATCTCTCTTCTGTAGAAATTTCCTCTGGATAAGATATATCTATCTCATGAGAATCCTCTTCTGCCTCTGAAGAAGAATTCTTACGAAATAAACTTTTAAAACCTTCCCAAAAATTAGACATATTCCTTTGCAAAGTATTATTAATCCAACAAATATATAAAATTTTACTTGATACTTAATATTTTTAATCAAATTTGTTTTATAACTAATCTTTTCTTGCCTATTTGCTCCCAAATTTTTCTTAAAAAAACACCTCATTCGGCGTTAATTTATAAGTACATTTTTTCAATCCTTTTTTATTGATTAAATTGCGATGATTTATGAAGAAACATTTATTCAATTTCTGGAAGATTTTAAAGAAAACAACGCTAATGTGGCTAGATGCCGATCCATTTAGACAAAGTGCCATTATATCTTATTATGCTATTTTGTCTTTGCCGGGGCTTTTGATAATTATCATATGGTCGCTGGGACAAATATGGGGAGAGAGTGCCATCAAAGGAGAAATTGTAGAACATATACAGGATATGATGGGGCTGAAATCTGCTGAGTTTATCGAAAACATTATCCAAAATGCTTACTTAGATGCTGGTGCCCAGTGGTATATGCAGGTAATAGGTATCGGAACGCTGGTATTTGCAGCTACTACTTTATTTTTCCAATTTCAGAAATCGCTTAACCATATATGGAGCGTTCAGGTTAATGAAGATAATGCCATGTGGAGAGTTGTTGTAGACAGGATTAAATCTATGCTTTTAATCATAGTACTTGCTTTGCTTATATTGCTCTCTTTACTTTCCAGTTCCGTTCTAGCCTCTTTTAAGGAAACACTAGAATTTTATGTAGGTGGAGAGTGGACTTATTTCTTTAAAATAAGCAACTACATTCTGAGTTTTGGAGTGCTAGCAGTTCTATTTTCTATCATGTACAAGACTTTGCCAGATGTAAAAATCCCATGGAGAATGGTTTGGATCGGAGGCTTTGTAACAGCCATACTCTTCAACATTGGTAAATGGGCGTTGAGTTACTATTTCAGCATTGCCAATCCTAGCTCTGGCTTTGGTGCTGCGAGTACCATTATTTTCATCATGATTTGGATTAACTATACTACCTTAATCCTACTATTTGGGGCGCAATTTACTCAAATATATGGTGTTATAAATAATTACAAAGTTAAACCCAATGACTATGCTAGATGGAATGATCAATACATTCTTAAACATAAAAATAGGGTGATGAAAAGGCTCTTTCAAAATAAAGTTAAAGAACTGGAAGAACTAGACCACAACATAAAAACTGGATATTACAGAGACACCAACGAGGATTCTAAATCCATGGAATTTGTGGAAGAATTAAACAGCAATAACGAGAATTTAATCAATAAAATTATTGAAGGATTTAATAAATTAAAACAATCACTTAATAAGAAAACAAATGAATAATCAGCATATTATCATCGCAATCGACGGTTTTTCTTCAACGGGAAAAAGCACTATTGCCAAACAGGTAGCCAAACGAAAAAATTTAATCCATGTGGATACTGGGGCGATGTACCGTGCCGTAACTTTGTATGCGATTCAGAATAACTTGATCGACGAAAAGGGCAATGTAGATGATGACTTTGCAAATCATTTGTCTGAAATTTCAATTGAATTTAAATACAACAAGGCTGAGCAAATCAATGAGACTTACCTAAACGGACAAAATGTGGAGAACGAAATTCGTGAAATGCGAGTAGCAAATGTAGTGAGTTTCATCGCTGCAATTCCAGAGGTGCGTGCCTTCTTGGTTGAACAACAGCGCGACATGGGCAAAAAACAATCACTTGTGATGGACGGGCGCGACATCGGGACAGTAGTTTTCCCAAAGGCTGATTACAAATTCTTTATCACCGCGCGACCAGAAGTGCGTGCCAAACGCCGATACGATGAATTAATCGCTAAAGGAAAAGATGTAAATCTTGAAGAAATTACCAAAAATGTGATTGAACGCGACCACATCGACACCACTCGAGCTATTTCTCCGCTCAAAAAAGCAGAAGATGCCATCGAGATAGACAATTCAGATTTAAACCGAGAAGAAACCTTAGAAAAAGTTTTAAGCTATCTTACATTTTGAAAGAAAAAATTAGCATAATTCTACAAACCCTCCCGCACAAACCTGGTGTGTACCAGCACCTTGATAAGAACGGAACGGTGATTTATGTAGGAAAAGCCAAAGATTTAAAAAAAAGAGTTTCGTCGTATTTTCAGAAAGAACACGACTCCGCTCGCACACGCCTTTTGGTGCGCAAAATCGAAGACATCAAAACCATTGTGGTAGAAACGGAATTTGATGCGCTTTTGCTTGAAAATAATTTAATTAAAAAATACCAGCCCAAGTACAATGTAATGCTCAAAGACGATAAATCCTACCCTTGGATTTGCGTTAAAAAAGAGCGTTTTCCTCGCATTATTTATACCCGAAACATGGTTAAAGACGGCTCGGAATACTTCGGCCCCTATGCCAATCCCCGCATTGCCAAAATTCTGCTTCAGCTATTTAAAGAGATTTACAACATTCGCACTTGTAATTATGATTTATCTGAACATAAAATAAATGAAGGCAAATATAAAGTGTGCTTGGAATATCATTTAGGAAATTGCCTAGGCCCATGCGAAGGCTTGCAGACCGAAGAAGAGTACATGAAAATGATTGACAATGCGAGAAACATCTTAAAAGGAAATTTTAAAGAAGCCAAAGCTTATCTCGTGGAGCAAATGAATGAATTTGCTCAAAAATTGGAATTTGAAAAAGCACAAAACATCAAAGAAAAGCTGGAGATTTTAGAAAAATATCAGGCGCGTTCTACCGTGATTCACCCATCAATCACCAATGTAGATGTGTATTCCATCACCTCAGACGAAAGCTATGCATACATCAATTTCTTTAATATTGTAAATGGTGCCATCATTCGCAGCCACACGACTGAAATCAAAAAGAAATTGGAAGAAACTGATGAGGAAATTCTGGCTCAAGCCATCATTGAGTTGCGCGAGCGTTTTCCGTCGAATGCGAGAGAAATTTACCTTCCGTTTGAATTAGATTTTGAAATCCCTGGGGTGAAAATCACCGTGCCACTCATCGGGGATAAGCGAAAAATCGTAGAACTCTCGGAAAAAAATGCGAAATATTATAAAATTGAAAAATTAAAACAGACCAAAATCGTAGATCCCGATCGCCATACCAATCGCATCATGGCACAAATGAAAGCGGATTTGCACCTTCCCGTGGAACCTCGCCATATCGAAGGTTTTGACAACTCAAACATTCAAGGAACAAATCCTGTTTCGGCTTGCGTGGTCTTTAAAAATGGGAAGCCTAGCAAAAAGGATTATCGCATATTTAATGTAAAAACGGTGGAAGGTCCCGATGATTTTGCGAGTATGGAAGAAGTGATTTATCGCCACTACAAACGAATGCTCGAAGAGGGCGAACCTCTTCCGCAATTAATCCTAATTGATGGAGGAAAAGGTCAGTTAGGAGCTGCTTTGAAAAGTTTGGACAAATTGGGCTTGCGCGGAAAAATTTCAATCATAGGAATTGCCAAAAGATTGGAAGAAATCTTTTTCCCAGGCGACAGCACGCCACTTTATCTAGACAAAACTTCTGAGACTTTGAAAGTCTTGCAACATGTGCGAAACGAGTCGCACCGATTTGGGATTACACGCCACCGCAATCGCCGCAGCAAAAATGCCTTTAATTCTGAATTAGAAAACATCAAGGGGATTGGTGAGCAGAGCATTAAAGATTTATTAAAGCATTTTAAATCGGTAGAGAGAATTAAACATGCCGAGCAAAAGGAGCTGGAAGAGGTGCTAGGGGTGCACAAAGCGGGTTTGGTTTTCAAATACTTTCACCCTTAAATAAAAAAGAAAATAGCCCCGAGAGATCGGAGCTACTTTCAATCATTTTAATATCTGAAAAAAGAAACGAATTGTTTACTTTTATTTTTTGGCTAAAATTCTGCGAGCACAATCAGATGCAGCGATTAATCCACCTGCCATCATGATAATGTCTTTGAGCACCAAACGACCTGCACCTGAAAGGTATGGGAATCCGTAGTTTGGAGTCGGCATATCTCCGCCTAAATTTGGTACATATACCTCTGGCGTAGTAATTAGGAATGAAAGTGTTACGATTGACATTCCGAATGTTAATAATCCTCCCCAAACACCGATTTGTGGTGACCAAATTCCAAGTAAAACTAAAATACCGATTGTTACGATCACGGTTCCAAGACCATAAGAGAACACATAAGTTCCGTTTTCTTTGTGCCACTCGATGTTTTCTTTCACCATTTTCCCCTCTGGGTTGCGGTGCAATTTGTATTGTGCCACAGTTTCACCTTTTTCGTTTACACCTGTTTTACCTGTGTTGTTGTAGAAAAAGTTCATAAATGGACTATTTGTTACAAAAGGCACGATTCCATCTGCTTCGTATTGGCAAACTTTTAATCCACCAATCCATGCCATAACGATGAAAATTGCCACACGCATAAAGTTGATAAACTGTGACTGACTGTCGCTTAAAAATTGAAATACTTTATTCATAAATTCTATGTTTTTATTCTTTCTTTAGTCTAAAGTTGTTGCATTTTCGATTTGGAAATCACCTTTAATCATACGGTGAACATAGCAATTGTCTGCTTGTTTTAGCAATTCAGCTCTTTGCTCTTCTGTGATGTCTCCTTCGATTTTAATTGCCACTTTCACTACTGTTTTTAGTCCGCCTTCTTCTCTGCTCACATCTTGAGAAAGCTCTGCAGTAACATCTCCGATTTCCCAATTTTTCAATCTTGCGATATAACGCACAGTAGCTACTTTACACATTGCAATTCCTCCTAGCAAAAGCTCTGTAGGTGCCAATCCTAAATCAGTTCCTTTACTTTTTATAGGCTCATCACCTATGATGGTGTGTGTTCCGTTGGTAATAATACTTTGAAAACCTTCTGGTAAATTTTTAATTTTAATAGTTGCCATAATTAATGTTTTTATTTTTTTTGACACTGCAAATATACGGCAACCTTGATATTCTATAGAATGGATAAAAATAGAAAAAGCATAGACTATTTTGCCACCTCGGAAATCCCGACTTGATCGCGGTAAAAAGTAGGCGAAATCCCTACTGCATTTTTAAAATATCGGCTAAAGTAAAATTCATCTTCAAAACCCAGATTACTAGCGATTTCTTTTACCGATTGATTGGTTAAATGCAATTGTTTTTTAGCTTCTAAAATGGTGCGCTCCTGCAAGAGTTGTGTAGGCGTTTTGCCAAAATGCTTTTTAACCTTTTTACTAAAGGCACTTACCGAAACGCCGTATAAATCCGCATAAAATGAGGGCGATTTTTCGGTTAAAAAGTATTGCTCTATCAATTGCTGAAAGCTTGCAATATGCGTTAAATCCGTTTTATACTGCGTAGGATTGGTGATTTTGTGCTGTTTCTCTTTGCTACTTAACGCCAAAATCAGTTGTAAATAAGTTTTTAAAATCGAATTGTCGAAATTGTTTTTGGCATAGCCAAAGTTTTTGATTTTCTGAACAATATCAAGCACTTCGGCATAAGTCTCATCAGACACTGCTACATGTGGCTCATCATAAATATTATTGAACAAAATTCCATTACAAGCTACCTCTTTGTTATGATACTCTATACAATAAAAATCGCCATGAAAGGCAATGCTGGTGAACAAAAGATTGTCGCCTCCCTCCCACTTGAGCAATTGGTAAGGCGACAAAAATAAAAGTGTTTTTCCTTGGGTGTTGTAGTCTACAAAATCCACAGAAAAGCGTGCATCGCCATCGAACGCCAAAATATAATAATATGGCGCACTTAGCCCCTCGGCAAAATCTTGTGAATTTTTGTTTGAAACTTGATATAAATACTCCACCCGTAGAAATTATTTTAATTCTTTGATTTTAATTTTTCTAAAATCAATTGGGAATCCTTCGTATTGCAAAAGAATTCTACCACTTTGCACATTTGGATTTTCTCCTTGGTTCACGATTTTCCCATTCAGTTTTTGAATAATTTTTCCGTCTTTGCAAATCACTTGCAATTTATTCCATTTTCCGATTGGTTTTTCGTTGGATAAGATACGATCATACACCACACTTTTTCCAGCCTCGGTTGTTTTGCCATTGATGTCCAAAGTTACGCCTTGCAAAAAGATAAAATCTCCCGTAGTGCCTTCTTTAATCTGAAATTGAATTCCTCTTGGCCAAAGCATATCTTCTTGATTTTCTGGCACGAGATACATTACTCCACTGTTTTTGGTATCCATTCTGCGTTCAAAAGAGGCATCATCGTTCCATCTGAATTGCAAAGTAAGTTCAAAGTTTTTGTATGATTTTTTAGACATTAAATAACCTGGCGTTTTGCCATACATTTTGATTGCTTTATCCTTTACAGCAAATACCTCTTCTGCATTATCATGCACACCAGTTGCTTTGCTATAAGCATACCATTGGCTTAAATCTTTACCATTGAAAAGGCAAGATTTCTGTGCCATGAGGTTTGCGCTTAAAGCAAAAAATAATATAAAAATCGAGTTTTTAAAATTCATGATTTTATTTAATTTCTTCAAATATACTTATTTCATCACAGATTGGTGATAATCTTTAGGGAAATCTTTTCCGCCCCAAGCTTTTTGCGATGTCCATTCTTGGTTCGGTGCTGTCCAGAAATCGTGATCGGCTGGCAAGCCAAGTGGCAGGAATACAAGCGAAGTCATATACATACTTCCGTTGTTTGAATAGTAATCGGCTAAATTTGGATGACTTCCTAAAAAGCCTAAGTTTAAGAATCCTGCTTTATTAAAGTTATCATTTCCGCTAAACAATCTTTTCATCACACTTGTTAGGGCGTTTCTCACCTGTCCGTTGGTCAAAGGTTCTGGCAACTTATATTTCCAAGCCGCTAAAGCCAATGTCTGGAATGTTGCCATGCGATAAGTTACCGAACGACCAAATGGCGGATAAGTGGCTTCTGGCGAAATCATTCTTTCAATCAAAATATTGTATCGTTGCATTCTTCTAAAAGCCAAATCAAAGCTGATGGCTCCTCTCACTTTGTTGCGTTCCATGATTTCTAAATCTTCTACAAGCATCGGGTGAATCACATATGCATTGTAATAATCTAGCGAAAATTCTTTCCCATCTGAGTAAAATCCATCTCCCACATACCATTCGTTGATTTTTCGGGTGGCAACTTCTAGTGCAAATCCGTCGTACTCTGCCCCTATCGAAAGCAAAAATGTTTCTATCGTAGCTCTAAAAAGCAACCAGTTGTTATAGGCTGGTTTTATTTTTTCCAATTTTTTAAAAGCTTTGATGTATCGATCTTTAGTCACTTGATCGAGTGGCTCCCAAAGGGCTTTTGGAGCACGCATAAAGCTAGTTGCAATGTACGAAGCGTCTACCAAAATCTGCGTTTCGCCCTCCCATAAAAGGTAATCTGGCGATTGTGGGTCTACGGCATTTTTATAAGATTGAAGTGCCCATTTCTTGAGCTGCTTGCGCTGTTTTCCTTCTGCAGTATTATCATCTGGAAGGCTCAGCCATGGCGCAATTCCCGCCATTAAACGCCCAAAAGCTTCCATATATGCCACTTCTTTGTTTCTGCCGTCCCAAGTAGGGCTATATTCCGCGGGCATGTTTTGATGTAACTTCCCCTCGCTCATGTTTTTAAGCACAGGAACCGACATCTTATAAGCTAAATCACTCCAGTATTTTCGGACATTTTCTTGCGCCGAAACTTGTAACTGTACAAAACTTAAAATTACAATTAAAACTATTTTCTTCATGTTATTAAAATTTAATTTCAGCTTAAAGATATAAATTTTAAAATTTCACGCCAAGTATATGTGCAAAAAACACTATCCTAACTGACAAAAATCGTTTTTTGATGATTTTTAACCATAAAAAAATCGCAAAGAATTGTAATCTCTGCGATTTTTTTATGCTCTTTAAATTTAATTTAATCCAAGAAAATCTCGTTTTGTTGTTGCTCTTCCCATTCAAGGAATCGCTCAATTTCTTGGTTTACTTTCTTGATTCCGTATCCCATAATGATGACATCGTCAAGGAATCCGCCTGGGATGAAATCTGGAATTAAATCCAACGGCGACACGGCATAAATCACAGCCCCTAATCCTATGATGATATTTGCTTTGCTCTTTGGCTTGTATTCGCCTTTAATCATCAAAGGAACCATTCTTGAGAAAGCTTTTGCTTTTTCTTGAATATTATCTTTATTTATTTCGTGTCTATTATTCCAAAGCTCGCTTAATAGTCTTCTCTTGCCCATAAATTATTTTTTCATCTAATTTTCAAAAATTATTCCATTTTTTTTAGAATCCTACAAACAGCTGCTGCAAATCGTCTCCCTCCCAATCATGCATTCCGATTGCTTCTTTCACCACTTTCTTATCTTTATCTATAATATAAGTTGTAGGGAAAGCTTTTGGCATTAAATCTTTATCAATTAAAGATTTAGCCTCATATACAGGCACATTGATATTATTTTCATTCAAAAATGCTTGATATTTTTCGGGCTTATCATTTATGGGGATTAAGATAAATTCCACTTTGTCGCCATACTTTTGATACAGCTTTTCGATACTTGGCATCTCTGCTTTGCACGGCGGGCACCAGCTACCCCAAAAATGTAAAAAAATCGGTTTTTGAATGTTTTTTAAATTCAATTCTTCGCCCGTAGTTTTTTCTAAATCCAAATCCAATTGACTTGTTTGCAAAGCTTGTCCTTCCTCAAACTTGGGTTCTGGTGCTTTGCAGGCATTCAATGCTAAAATGGAAAAAATGATTAAAAATAATTTTCTCATTTATTTTTCTAATAAGTCCAAAAATTCGTTGATAATCGCGTTTCCTTTATCTTTATTATAAGATTTTTGAAGCTCAATTACAAACTCATCGTGGTTCATTTTGCCAGCCTTATATTCAGCCAAAAGTGTTTTTGCCCACTCAGGTCTTGGTCCCCAAACAAAGATTTCTTCCTTGGTCTCAGCATCCACTCCTACCACAATCGGGATTGATTTTCCGCCATTGGTTAAATGATGCTCGATATAGTCGCTACTATCTCTTAAAATAAAAGCGGTATCCAGCTTAGGACTTTGGTTTGCCAAGACCTCTACCACGGGCAAAATCTGTGCAGCATCTCCGCACCAGCCTTCGGTAATGGCGAATAAAATTACTTTTTTGTCTAATTTTTTAACACGCTCTTCTTGCTCTGGGCTTAAAGTCGTTTTCTTGAGCAAACGCTCGATGCGTTTAAGGTTTAAATCATAATACTGGTATTTATCATCGCTCTGGTCGCCGTTGGCAATCACATCGTTGATGTGGGCAATGTATTCTTCCCAAGTAAGGCTTTGGTTTAAATAATTTTCTACCATAATTCTATATATTTTGATTTTTAATTTTTCTCATTTTATAATTATCGTCCCAATTTCTGGCTTTTGGGGTGTGTAATTTATTCAAAGATTTCCCGACACATAGCGAAACAAAGGCATCTCCCGTAATATTCACTACCGTGCGGAACATATCAAGCGGACGATCCACAGCAAAGATTAAGGCTAAACCTACGGCTAATTTATCGGCTGGGAACCCGATCGACTCTAGCACAATAACGAGCATCACCATACCCGCTCCTGGCACGGCAGCGGAACCAATAGATGCCATCAATGCCGTGAGCACAATTGTGATTTGATCTGAAAACTCTAGCGGGAATTTCATCGCTTGGGCAATGAAAACTGCCGCCACGGCTTGGTATAAACTTGTCCCATCCATGTTGATTGTCGCCCCCACCGGCAATACAAAACTACTCACCTCTTCGTCTACGCCCAAATGTTCATTTACACGCTCTATAGTTACGGGCAAGGTTGCGGCACTCGAACTGGTGGAAAATGCCAATAATTGCGCTGGCGACATGGCTTTAAAAAATTCCTTGGGTGTTTTTTTGGTATAAATGTATCCTGCCGTAACATAAAACACCACCAATAAAGTTAAACCTATCACCACCGTTCCTGCATAGAAAGCTAATTTTTCTAGAATTTCTGGATCGTTGGATGAAACAATGACATTGGACAATAATGCAAACACGGCAAAGGGTGCAGTAAGCATGATTAAATCTACCATCTTTAGCACCACTTCGTTAAGCGAATCGAAGAAATCTTTAAGTGGTTTTGCCTTTTCGTCATCTACCAATAAAAGACTGATTCCCACAAAAATAGCAAAAAATATAATTTGCAGCATCATTCCATTGTCTGTCATAGCACCGATGATGTTGTCTGGCACCATTTCGACTAAAAAGTTTAAAGGCCCTGCTGCTTTTTGAGACGCCGCGGTATTAATCTTGTCGGAAATATCGGCATTATTGGTATAAGTCGCCGTAAGCTGATCTATCGTTTCTTGTGGGATTCCCTTTCCTGGAGCGAATAAATTGACCAAACTTAGCCCAATTACAATCGCTACAATCGTGGTACAAATATAAATTCCGATAGTGCGAATCCCCATATTTTTAAATTTTGAGATATCCTGCAAATCGGAAATTCCTTTTACAAGCGATGCCAAAATCAGCGGGATTGCAATTAGTTTTAAAAGTTTAATAAAAATAGTACCAAAAGGGGCAATCCAATCGGAAATGAATTGAGCGCCATAAGACCAAAAGGTCATTGCATAGCCAAATGCTACACCCAACACCATCCCTATCATAATTTGCCAATGCAATTCTAATTTCTTCATATTCAATAAAAAGTGATAAATATTTTTGTAGTAAAAGCAGTATGATTTTCTGCTGAATTCAGACAAATGTAATGAAATTTTTTTATATGATTTTTGTTATGAAATTTCACTTTAAAATATTTTTTATTTAAATTTACTTAATCATTTCAAATAAAATCAATTTAGAGTATGAAAAAATTTGCTTCACTTCTCGTTTTTGCATTGCTTATGCTACCCACAACGTTTTATGCACAGAAGATTTCAAATATAGATTTTGATAGCATAAAAGCTAAAATTCAAGATGAAAATTCCTCAAGCTACTACCCAAACTTAATTGAGCGGTTGAAATTGCACGATCCCACTCTCACAGAAGATGACTATACTAATCTATATTATGGAAATGTGTTTTATGAAAATTACGATCCATATGCTTTCAACAAAGAGAAATCGGATAATGAAAAGGAACTTAATAAGCAAATGAAAGCTGGCAACTTCAAAGAAGCCATTCCGCTTGCTTTAGCCATATTAGACAAAAATCCTATCGAATTGGAACCTCTCACATTCTTGATGATTGCTTATGGAAATTTGAAAGACAAAGAATCTGTAAGAAAATTTATCCCCGCTTATGCTGAATTGATCAAAGCCATAGAAAGAAGTGGCGATGGCAAAAGCAAAGAAACTGCTTATGTGATAAGCTCTGTACCAGATGAATATCAATTACTGTATTTCAAAAAATTAACCCCTATTTCCCAAAAACTTATCGATGCTAGATATGATGTGCTCGAAGTAAAAGATGAAAATGGAAATGTAGAAAATGTGTATTTTGATGTGAGCAAACCGCTTAAAAAATCTAGAGAATATTACAGCAAATAAACTTTAAGTATTCTCCACGGCTTAAAAAGTTGTTTTGGTTAAAAAAATTAAAATTTATACATTTGTTTCTATCGAAATAAATCGTAAAAAATGGAATTATTAAAAGGAAAAGTAGCGATTGTAACGGGAGCTACACGCGGAATCGGTAAGGGAATTCTTGAGAAATTTGTAGAAAATGGAGCCAAAGTTGCCTTTACTTACGCTTCTTCTGCAGAAGCTGCCAAAGCGCTAGAAGAAAAATATGGGGAAAGCGTAAAAGGCTTTCAATCAGACGCATCGGACTTTGATGCAGCACAAGAATTGGTAAACCAAGTGATTGAAGCTTTTGGGCAAATCGATATCGTAGTAAACAACGCTGGAATCACCAAAGATAACTTATTGATGCGTATGGGCTACGAGGATTGGGAAAAAGTAATCAAAGTGAATTTGGATTCTGCCTTTAATCTTACCAAGGCGGTTTTACGCCCCATGTTGAAACAACGCAGCGGTTCTATCATCAATATGAGCTCGGTGGTAGGATTGCAAGGGAATGCAGGGCAAGCTAATTATGCAGCTTCTAAGGCAGGGCTTTTGGGCTTTACCAAGTCAGTGGCACTTGAATTGGGCTCTAGAAATATCCGTTGCAACGCCATTGCACCAGGTTTTATCGAAACAGAAATGACTGCAAAATTGGACGAAAAAGTCGTAGAAGAATGGAGAAACAACATTCCACTTCGTCGTGGCGGAACACCAGAAGACATTGCCAATGCTTGTTTGTATTTAGGCTCAGAACTTTCGAGCTATGTTACAGGGCAAGTGCTTAGTGTAGATGGCGGAATGCATACTTAAAAGTTTGAATAAAACAATTCATAAAAAACAGAAGAAATTAGTTTTTCTTCTGTTTTTTTTTGTGGTTTAATTTCAAGTCTGGAATTAAACCACGCATAATTTCACCGTCCTGTCACCCTGAACTTGATTCAGAAGTCTAGTACAAAGATATTCTGAGATGAACATATCAAGAATTTTTTGAAAGCACTGTTAAAAAAAAGATTTTATAAATTAGGAAGAAGTGCTTTCGACTACAATTATATAAATATCAACTTATTAAATGTTCCTTTGATTAGGGCATGAAAAACAAAAATTCATTTTAAAATATGCCGAAAATGAGTCTGATACTAAAAACGAAATAACGGAAAAAATCTAAAAAGAAAAATATACTCAAACAATTATTATTGGATAGTACTCTTTATTTCAATATGGGATTATTTTCAATTGTTATCTCTTTAATAAAAATCTTTTCCCGCTTTTTCATTTTTTCTGAAAAATCGTTGTAGTTTTCACATTCTGTCGGTATTGGTAATCCAATTTTTGAGATTTTTCCAAGTGTCTCTTTAATTTTTAAATCATTTTTGAAAGGATTTTTATTTTTAATGGGAAATAACAGAAGACCATGCTGAGAGTTAAACCGATACATGTAAGTTATCGTTTTATAATAAATACTTAGAGCCTTTTCAGATTCGCTATGATAAGATGATGTTTTACTCCTATCCAAGGGTATGTATTTAGCATCAGCTACAATTGTCGGTTTTTCTTTGCTTATAAAATCTGGATAAATTGGTTGAATTTTATTTTCAAATAAATACTGTTTATATCGTCGTGTCTTATTTTCTGGATGTATGAAATCATCTTTTAAAATTGTATTCAAATATTCTTCCCATAACCAAGCACCATCGAACAACAATCCATAAACTTTATCCTTATTCTCGCCATAAGTTATTTTATCATGACGGAGTATCTTCAAACAAAGTTTTTGAAGAATTTTATATTCCGTAAAGTATGGATGCGAAATCGGTTGTATATTTTTTAATATGATTGCTCGTCGTTGTGATTTTTTATATGAATTTTGTGTTATGTAATTAATTTTTTGAACCAAAGCTCTAGTTTCTGTATCAGAATTAAGTACTCCATTACCCAGCTTCTTTGAACGAATGTGCTCAATGGTATGACGAATTAATTGGGTTACAGAATTATCATAACTATGTTCTCGAGTTGTATAAGCTACATTGCCTTGGAATGGAATATTTTGGCGGATATGTCGTGTTACATTTATTGCTCCCTTTACATTCGCATTATTATATTCATTTCTAATATATGCCTTGTATATTCCTTGAGAAAATGCTTTTTTTAAAAAATATGGAAAAAGATAAATTAGAAAATCCCATATGGATTCTTTATTGGAATCAGTATCAAAATTAAATAAGTTTATGGAAAATACTCTCTGAAGCATATAATGCATAAAATAGTTTTTAGACAATTCATCATTATCGAATCTTGATACTATGCTTAATTGAGTATCATTACATCCTACAAAGCCTAAGATATTATTAGTTTTGAGCGTATTATTAATAGAATCATAGTAGCAAATTGTCGCTGAGCCAATATCATCTTTATGATACCCTAAAACATTGGGAAAAACCAATAAGTCACTACTTACTTCACACAGATCTTTTATACTCTTATTTGCAAATCTTTGTATATCTTCCGTGAAAGATAAATGTAACTGATTTAATTCTAAAATTTTCGAGCTATTGTCCTGAACTTTCATTTTGATTTACTTGAAGGAAGCTGTTTCTTAAATCATTTAATTTTTCATTTGCCTCAGGAAATCCTCTAAGATACTCTATAAGTAGTGGCTCTATTCTTAATTCCCATATTTTTTTATACTTATCTTCTCCATCAAAATTTAGTAAGTAAGCTCCTCCAATATGATATGAAGAATTTAGTCCATCAATTTCAGATATTTTGTTGTTAAGATTAGTCAATCTTTTTTTATCTTCTTCGGAAAGCTTCATATTTTCCATACTATCTTGCGCTGTAATTTCTTTCCAAGTGAAACGACGACGCATAGCAAAATCAAAACTCTCAACACTTCTATCAATATCGTTCATTGTTCCGATGATGTAAACATTTTCAGGAATATAAAACATTTCGTCTGGATCATCATGCATATTCGCATACTGAGTTTTCACTGCACCTTTTTTCCCTCTATAGCCAGGATCTATTGAGAAAAACAACTCACCAAATATTTTTGAAATTTCGCCTCGGTTTATTTCATCGATGATGAAAACATATTTTTTTTCTTGAATAGGTGATTCTGAAGGTTGAACATTCGTATTATAATAGTTTGAATAAATATAGTGCAGCGTCGCCCAATAAGCAGAAGAATAACAACCTCCAATAACTTCTGTCATCGCATTGTAAATATTTGAAATCCCCTCCAATTTTTCTATCGAAGTATATACTTCTGAAAGTTTTTTTAATCTATTATAAGAAACTGTATAGACACGAGTGCTATCTGGATTTTTTGTTTTTAGAAGAATATTATCATTATCAGAAACGGAAACTATTGACATTGTGTAATTTTCAGAGTACAATGGCAACTCCTGAATTTCTCCATTTCTAATTTGATCAATATACCTTTCATAAGCAACTTCAAAACGTCTGTCAGAATTTATTTGTTCGGGGTTCTTTTTGCTATCAATTAGGTTTTTATTCGCTTTATTACAAAAGGCTTTGAAAATTCAATCTTTTAATTCAAAACCAATAGTACCATTAGCATCAGGCTTTGTAGGCCTCAAGCCTTCTACAAAATCGGTGTAGTCATAAGATGGATGAAATTGTACAAAACCTATCTGTTCTTCTGTACCATTTTCTTCTATTATTTGTTTCGCTATCTCTTTAGCTAAATGTGTTTTTCCTGTACCAGGAGCACCTGTGAGAATTAAGTTTTTTTTCTCTTTTAGCAATTCTACGTATTTATAGGTCATATTAATTGATTTAAATTGTTGTAGTAAATCATAGTATACATCAAAGAATTTCTTCAATGTATCATTTGGTTCTTCGTTATCATAAAGCCCTAAATCCTCAATTGAATAAACATTTTCTTTTGGTATTTTAAATTTAGCATTAAATCTATCTTCCTCAGCATATAATGATAAACTATTTACTCTATTGACATCCCAATTGGCTATTATATTTATAGCTGTGTTAAAACATTTTAAATGACATCGTTTTGATCTATAGTCTCTTGAATCTATGTGTAATGCATATTTTTTTGTTTTCATGCTTTTCCCATGGCTCAATTTACTTTTGTATGTTATCACCATCAGATCCCCAACCTGATTTTTTAAATTGTTTATCAGTTCCTTCAATCCAATCTTTTAAATATTTGTGATATCCCCTTGTGCTCTTGTCTTCATTGTTTTGACAATACTCTAGATGTGTTACAAAATATTCAAGTAAACTTTTAAAATTAAGATATTTTTCTTCCATAAAGTTTATAACTTCAAATGTGTTTTGTTTGTCTAACTCAATGTGTAAAAATAGCAAAAAAATCAAAAAATCAAGTCCGGAATTAAACCACGCATAATTTCACCGTCCTGTCACCCTGAACTTGATTCAGGGTCTTATCAAAGCAAAAAGATTCTGAAATAAATTCAGAATGACAAATTAAGAATGAAAATCCTTCAAATTCATATTTTTCCGCGTTTTCCGAGTTCAATGACTTCTAGCCCACCTATGTTGCCATTGTCTATCGTGAAACGCAACATCGTGCGAATTTCATGAAACCCGTAAATGCCCGCTGCACCAGGGTTCATGTGGATTAAATCTCGCTTGCTATCAGGCATTACTTTTAAAATATGAGAATGCCCCGAAATAAAGATTTTAGGCTTATGCTCGTTGATTAATTTTAGAGAACGCGAATTATATTTGGGCGGATAGCCCCCGATATGCGTCATAAAAACCTTCACGCCTTCCACTTCAAAAAATAGATTTTCAGGAAATTGCGAACGTATTTGGGCATCATCTATATTTCCATACACGGCTCTAAATGTTTTTTCTTTAGTCAAAGCCTCTACAACTTTCTGATTCCCAACATCTCCCGCGTGCCAAATTTCGTCTACATCTTGGGCGTAGTGCAAAATTCTGTCGTCTATATGACCATGCGTATCCGATAATAATAAAACTTTTTTCAATTCGTTGTTGTATTTTTGTGGTCTAAAGTTAAAAAATAGTTTTGAGATATTTCATTGAATTTTCATACAAAGGAACAAATTATCACGGTTGGCAGATTCAGCCCAATGCAGTAACGGTGCAAGAAGTGCTCGAAAACCGACTTTCTACGCTTTTGAAAACGCCTATCCAGGTTACGGGCGCAGGTAGAACCGATGCGGGAGTGCACGCCAAACAGATGTTTGCTCACGCCGATTTGGATTGTCAAGAACCCGAGGTTTTAAAAAATAGATTAAACCGATTTTTGCCCGACGACATTGCTGTGCACCAAATTATTCCCGTGAAAGAAGATGCCCACGCAAGGTTTGATGCACTGTCCCGAACCTATGAATATTATATTTTTACCAAAAAAAATGTTTTTGAGACCGAAAACGCTTGGATCATGCACCATTCGCTAGACATCGATGCCATGAACGAAGCCGCTAAACAGCTTTTTTTGTACGAAGATTTCACGAGTTTTGCCCGATTGCATGCCGATACCAAGACCAATATTTGCAAAATTTATTCAGCGATTTGGGAACAAAATGGCGATGAATTGAAATTTACGATTTGTGCCGATAGATTCTTGCGAAACATGGTGCGTGCCATTGTAGGCACTATGGTAGAAGTGGGAAAAGGAAAGATAAATATCACAGAATTTAAACAGATAATTGAAAAAAAAGGGCGTAATTTTGCAGCCGCATCGGCACCGGCACAAGGTCTGTTTTTGACACATGTTGCCTACCCGTCTGATTTATTTTATGTATGAGTAGTAGAGCCAAAAGATTTAATTTAAAAGAACTAAAACGATTATTTAATTTAGGAATAGAAGACAAAAAAAGATTTTATTCCGTTATCATCATTGCCATTCTTTTATCGGTGGTATCGTCTGCACGCCCGTTGCTTGCGGGAGACGCTATCGACGCCTATATTTTGCATAAAAATGTAGCCGATTTATTGAAAATCTGTGTGATTTTGGGTGTCATCATCACCATGGAAATCGCTTTGCAATATTATTTTATTTTAATGTCCAATATTATTGCACAAACGGTGATTGAAAAACTTAGAATTCAATTATTTAACAAAATCATTCAGTACAAATTAAGTTTCTTTGACAAAACGCCAAACGGGACATTGGTTACTCGTTCGGTGTCTGATATCGAAACCATTTCGCAAGTCTTTACCGATGGGATTTTGGTGGTCTTGGGCGATGTTTTGCGCATTGTGTGCATTATGGCAGTAATGTTTTACACCAACTGGAAATTAGCCTTGGTTGTTATTGTGATTCTTCCGCTTATGACAGTGGTTACCAGTTTATTCCAAAAATCAATTAAACGAACATTTTCTGAAGAAAGAACGCAAACTGCGATTTTCAATAGTTTTGTACAAGAACGCCTTTCGGGGATGAAAATCATTCAACTTTTTAATCGAGAAGATGCTGAATTTAAGAAATTTAAAGGTATTAATAAAAAGTTGAGAGATGCGTACTTAGCCACTGTTTTTTATTTCTCATTGCTCTTTCCTGTGGTGGAATTGGTCTCATCTGTCGCACTTGGTTTGGTCATCATTTTAGGGGGCTGGAGTGCTTTTTATTTTAAAGATGTTTCGCCTGGGGAGGTCATTGCTTTTATCATGTTTATCCCGATGTTGGTGCGTCCAATTCGTCAAATGGCAGAGCGTTTCAACAACCTACAACGCGGACTTGTGAGTGCCGAGCGAGTGTTTAAAATGATGGATTTAAACGAAACTCTGCCAAACAAAGGAATGATTGAAAAAAGTAACATTCAAGGGAATATTTTATTTAAAGATGTGGTGTTTGAATACATTCCAGACGAAGAAATTTTAAAAGGTATTTCGTTTGAAGCCAAAGCGGGAGAATGCATTGCTATTGTGGGGGCAACAGGTGCAGGAAAATCCACAATCATCAATCTTTTAAGCCGTTTTTATGACATTAAATCAGGTAGTATTTGCATTGATGGTGTGGACATTAGGGATTATAGTTTGCAAAATCTGCGTAGCCATATCGCAGTGGTGTTGCAAGATGTATTTTTGTTCAACGATACGATTTTAAACAATATCCGTCTTGGCGACAACAACATCAGCGAAAACGACATCATTCAAGCTGCCAAAGAAATTGATATTCACCCATTTATCGAAACACTACCAGGTGGCTATCATTATAAAGTTTGTGAGCGTGGTTCTACCCTTTCGGTGGGGCTACGCCAATTGATTTCATTTTTGCGTGCCTATGTGCACAAGCCAGAGATTTTGGTTCTGGACGAAGCTACTTCATCTATCGATACCGCTTCGGAAAATTTAATCCAAGAAGCAACCGAAAAAATCACTAAAAACCGAACTTCCATCATTATTGCACACCGTTTGGCTACGATTCAAAACGCCGATAAAATCATCGTGATGGAACAGGGAAAAATTGTAGAAATGGGTAAACATCAAGAATTATTGAACCAAAATGGCTATTATGCACATTTATACAAAGTTCAATTCCGTGATGCGCAAGCCTAATTTTTTAAGAGATTAAAATTTTTGTACCTTTGCCGTACATTTTTTAAATACGATTTGATATGAAAAAAGTATTATTACTAGCGGGAATTGCATCATTTGTAGCCCTTACTTCATGTAAAAAAGAAACTCAACAAGAGGAAGTTGTTTCTACTGAAAATGTTGCAACCGAAGATGTTACCACAGATGCGCCAGAAGAAGGTGCAACTTCTGATTTGGAAAATTCTTCTATTCCTGCAGCTCCACAATTACAAGACGAAACTTTACAAAATTGGGTAAACGATCTGCACGCTGCAGCTGAGAAAGCTAAAAATGCATCGGTTGCAGGAAATGTAGACGAATTGAACCAAGCTACTGCCGAAATTACTTCGCTTGTTGAAACTTTGAAAACACAAGAAAACAAAGCTGAATACAACCAAGCACAAGAATATTACAAAACTGTGCAAGAAGAATTAAATAAATAATTTTTATATAATTAATTTTTGTGATGTTTATTAAAAAGCGTTTTTCTAAGAGAAAAACGCTTTTTCAGTATATTTTCTTCTCGGTTAAATATTTCCAATAACGTTTGGGCATGTTTTGCAAATGCAATTTAGTATTTTTGCATTCCTCAATACCCGTTTTCACAAAATAGCGTTGCCACAATTTTTGATAGTTTTGCTCCTCTGTGTGCCACAAATCTTCAGGATTTTGGGCAAAATCTCCTGTAGGGAAAATCATTTCACAAGTTTCTAAATCATAGAATAAACCATAATTTCTACGCGCATCATAAATTAGCCATTTTTGGTCTCGGTAGCGATGATAAAAATGATTTTTAAGCATAGGCAAAACATCAAAATCAGGCTCAATGCGAGCAAAATAAGTTTCGTCTTGGAGCTTTTCAAAACGCACAAAAGCTTTCATGCGATGCACCTCTCGCCCCACGGATTTGCAAATTTTGGCAATGGCTAAAATTTGATCATCAGCTAAATCATTAAAAACATATTTTTTAGGATTTTTTACCGATTTTTGCACCAAATGCAAAATTAAATTTTCACGCTCATCAAGCTCAGACATAAACACATACATCAGCTGAGAAATTCCTTTTTTGCCTAAATTTTCTTCCAATTTTTTGAGTACACGCTCGGCTTTTTCGGTTTGTGTGATGACATCGTGCCGCTCAGCAAACAAATCCAACTGTGCGGCTCGGTTTTCGGGCAAAATACACACAGATTGAAAGCGATATTCAAACACTTCAAAAATTGCCGTCATCAGCCCTTCAAAACTTCCGTCGTACACGAGATTTATCATGATTTAAACATTAAAACAAAGACAATTGCTCGCCATAAAGGCTAGACCATTTAGATTTGGTTTCGTTAAGTAATAATTGTCTTAAATTCTGTTTTTCAAGAAATTGATTAAAACGATTAGGACTTGCTCCTTCTATAAAGAATTTGGCTCGATTGGTCGCCACGCCCATTTTTTTGAGATGTTCTATGGTTAATTTTTGAAATTTTCGGGCTTTTAAAATCTTCAAAACCGATTTTACACCCACGCCCGGAATCCTAAGCAAAAGTTCCTTCGGAGCTGTATTGATATTCACGGGAAAAAGCGCGCGGTGTCTTATCGCCCATGCCAATTTTGGATCGATTTCTAAATCTAAAAAAGGTGCTTCGCTGTCCAAAATTTCATTGGCTTCAAATCCATAAAAACGCATCAACCAATCGGCTTGATACAATCTATGCTCACGCTGAACGGGCACTTGGGTATTAAGCGAAGGCAATCTATTATCTTCTAAAACAGGCACATACCCAGAATAATATACGCGACGCATGTCGTATTTTTTGTAAAAATAATTGGCGACATGAATTATTTTTAAATCCGTTTCGTTGGTGGCTCCCACAATCATTTGCGTGGATTGCCCCGCAGGTGCAAATTTAGGCGTGCTTTTGATGATTTTTCGCTCCGATTTATAAATTTCTAAATTTTGTTTAATCGTGCGCATAGGTTTCACCAAATCTTTGTGCGATTTCTCGGGAGCCAAAAGTTTTAAGCCTTGTTCGGTCGGGATTTCTAAGTTCACCGAAAGTCTATCTGCATAAAGTCCCGCTTCGCGCATCAACTCCTCGCTCGCTCCTGGTATAGACTTGAGATGAATATACCCATTGAATTTATGCTCGGTGCGTAACTTTTTGGCAATTCGCACCAAACGCTCCATGGTAGTATCTCCATTTTTAAAAATTCCTGAACTTAAAAATAATCCCTCGATATAATTTCGGCGATAAAAATTCATGGTGAGATCCACCACCTCGTCCACCGTAAAAGCCGCTCTCTTAATGTCGTTGCTGCGACGAGAAACGCAGTAGGCACAATCGTAAATGCAATGATTGGTCAATAGAATTTTAAGCAAAGAAATACATCTGCCATCTTCGGTAAAGCTGTGGCAAATCCCCGATGCGTGGCTATTTCCCAGCCCACCCTTGTTTTTACGATTGCCTCCGCTCGATGAGCAAGAAACATCGTATTTAGCAGCATCTGCTAGGATTTCTAGTTTTTCTTTAATTCTATCAAAATTCATTTTTTGCCCCTTGCTTTTGAGCAAAAGTAAGAAAAACCAAAGAAAGCCTAAGCCTTAAAAATCATAAATTCTATATAATTTTATAGAGCGGTATAAGTCGTGATCTGGTGATTATCATCTTGCACCACCAATTGATTTTGGGTCAGTTTTTGAATATACCAAATCTCTTTGTTTTTAGTGAAAAATGGTTTTTCTGAATTATCATTTTTGCCATTTTCTCCATACTTGATACCGCCATTCACAGCGTTTTCGTCTTCAATATCTTCTCTAATCCAAGGAGATTTAGATGAAACTAAATTCACCTTTAAATCTGAAAAAATAATTTGGTTTCCCTTTAATTCCCAATGAGAAGAAATCTGAACATCGGTATTATTCCACAAGCCATCAATCAATTTAGTTTTTAGGATTGATGTATGATTTGCATTAAAAGTCAGCGTGTCGTTCCAAACTTTATTGGGCAATTCTTTTTGAGCAACCCAAGTTTTATGCTTTAATAAATCGACATCAAAATGATTGTCATCATCGTTGTTTTTGCAAGAGAAAATCAATACACTCAAAAATATAAAAAATACGATTTTTTTCATTTTTAAAATGTTTTAAATCAAGATGAAAAAATTTTATTTTAATTCTTCGCTTTTATCGCCTTGCACTTCTGTTGCTACATTTAATTTTTCTGTTTCAGTTGCCAAAGCGGTAGCTTTTTCTTTTCTATCTTCGTCGTTTAAATCTTTTAAATAGCCCATTTTAAGCACATCATAGAACGAGTGTCTGTTGATGTTAAATGCTACAAACGAAGCAACTAAACCTGCAAACATGAGATAGAAAATCAAGCTGTGGCGGTCGGTCATTTCAATTACAAGAATTGCCGATGTAAAGGGTGCACGCGTGATACCTACCAAAAACGAAACCATCCCAACTAAAATCAACAAATTGATTTCTGATGAAGTGTAAGCAAACCACCCTGCTACAACAGACCCCACGGTGGCACCCGCACCCAAAGCTGGTGCAAAAATACCTCCTGCAGCTCCCGAGGTAAACGAAAGTCCTGTTCCTACCATTCTTAAAATAGGCACATACCAAGGCAAAGTTTTTTCGTCGGTAAAGAGCACACGCTCCATTAATTCTTTTCCAGAACCTAAAATATCCTCGCTAATGAAATAGGCTAGCGTTGCTATGATGAGTGATGATGCTAATAAAAAATAAACTTCTTGGCGTTGAGTTTTTAATGTTTTTTTGAATTTTAAAACGCTGAGCATTGCTTGCGAAAGCAAACTACTTAAAATTCCAGAAATCACGGCTACCAATAGCACCGAAAATATAATCCAAGAGGAAATATCATCAATTCTTGGAAATCCTAAATAGAGATAAGGACCTGTGATACTTTGTGTTAAGAAGCCTGCAATGATAACTCCTGTAAAAAGTGCTGTTTTAAAGTAACTTAGGTGAGTTCTTGTAAGTTCCTCTATGGCAAAAACAATTCCTCCAAGTGGTGTATTGAACGCTGCAGAAAGTCCAGCCGCTGCACCTGTCATGATCATATTTTTTCTTGAAATTTTTGGCCATGAGGCAGGCAATAATTCATTGATTTTCTTATAAATAGAACCCGAAATTTGAATTGTAGGCCCTTCTCTACCTATGGCTCCACCGCCCACTACCATGATGGCACTAGAAATAATCTTAACACATAAAACCCTTAAACTAAGCAATTTAGGTATTTTCTTATGATTCTTTGGCGTAGAAAGTTCTACTGCGGCCATCACTTGTGGGATTCCACTCCCTTTGGCGTAAGGTGCAAATTTTACAACAAGCCACCACGAAATCAGAAAAGCCGAAGGCAATAAAATGAATATTAGCCACTTATGCCATCCTAAAATCCAAGCTAGGACTTCTTCTGCATACCTAAATAAACTGGCATAGAAAATGGCAAATAATCCCGTGATTACGGCACCCACCCAGAATGGAATGGCTTGTAAAAGGTTGTTTTTAATTTTATGACTGTGGATGCGATCAGTCGATAATCGTAGATAGTATCTAAGAAAATTAATTACTTTTTGCATTGGTAAAATGCTTTAAGATTTGATTTAAAAAATGAAATGCAAATCTATTTAATTTTATCAACTTAATAAAGTAATTGCAATTTTTATTTATATGAATCCCAAAACATTTTAGCAGCTCCGAGAATCATAATGAACCCAAATATTTTTTTGAGTGTTTTTTGATCAATTTTTAAAGCCCAAACGCCTCCGAAATAACTACCAATCATGAAGGTGATGGAGAGAATTAATACATATTTCCAATTGATGAAACCCGCTTTGTTGTAACTATATACCGAGAGGAAACTGAGTGGTAATAGCAATGTGGCTAAACTGGTTCCTTGCGCTTCGTGCTGAGACATTCCCATTAAAAAAACTAAAAACGGCACGATGATTAATCCACCACCTATCCCCACAAGTCCGCCGATGAGACCTGCCAATAATCCTATGAATAGGAGTAATAATGTTTGATCCAATCTTTTAATTTTTAAATAAAATTTTAGTTTGCTACTTCGCTAATGAATTTTATGCGCATAAGGCGTAATTCTTCCTCATCCAAATCATCGCCAAACTCCTCAAGCAATTCTGCCAAACTATCGGTTTCGGCATCCTCCATCAAGAAATCCATGATTTCCTCCTGCAAATCTTCATCTATCACTTCCTCAATATAATAATTAATATTGATTTTTGTCCCTTGATATACAATACTTTCCATCTCAGAAAGAAGTTCCTCCATGCTCATACCTTTGGCCTTGGCTATGTCTTCCAAGTTCATTTTTCTATCGGTACTTTGTATTATATACACCTTATTAGTAGACTTATTGGCAATTTGCTTAATGACAATGTCGTTTGGTTTTTCAATATCATTGTCTTCCACATAGCGTTCAATCAGTTCGATGAACGGTTTTCCGAATTTCTTGGCTTTCCCCTCTCCTACACCAAAAATGTTGGTAAGCTCTTCCATGGTTGTAGGATATTGCGAAGCCATGTCTTCTAAACTTGCATCTTGGAAAATAGCAAAAGGCGGAATTCCGTGTTTTTTAGAAGATTTTTTTCTTTGTTCTTGTAAATATTTAAGCAAAGTTTCATCTAAAGCACCACCGCTAGCTACTGGCTCATCGTTTTGCTGGCTCATCAATGCCTCGTAGTCATGATCTTCTGCAATTTCGAATTTGTGAGGTTTTGCAATGAAGTCAAAAGCCTTTTGATTCAATTTTAAAATTCCATACGATTCTACTTCTTTTTCCACAAAATCGTTTACAATCGACTGGCGACCAATGCTTCTCCAGAAACTTTCTGAATAATCTTTTCCTATCCCAAAGAAGTCTTCGGTTTCTAATGAATAAGATTTAGTAATCACCGTGTTTTTGCCCACGAGCAATTTCACCAAATCTTTTAATTTCAATTTTTGATTGGTTTTTTCAATGATTTCCAAAAATGTTTTGAGCTCCTTAGAAACTTCAATCATTTTTTTAGGGTTACGCATATTGTCATCCATATCCGCTCCTTCCCCATTCACTTCATCAAATTCTTCTCCAAAGTAGTGTAATAAGAATTTTCTGCGCGACATAGAGGTTTCTGCATAAGAAACCACTTCGTTTAGCAATTGTAGTCCTACCTCACGCTCAGAAACGGGTTTTCCTGAAAGAAATTTTTCAAGTTTTTCAATGTCTTTATAATCATAAAAAGCCAAACAGTATCCTTCGCCACCATCACGACCTGCACGTCCTGTTTCTTGATAATAGCCTTCCAAGCTTTTTGGAAAATCATAGTGAATCACAAAACGCACATCGGGCTTATCGATCCCCATTCCAAAGGCGATAGTTGCTACAACAATGTCTACATCTTGCATCAAGAATTTATCTTGGTGCTCGGCGCGTGTTTTGGCATCCAAACCAGCGTGATAAGGCAAAGCAGAAATTCCGTTTAGCTCAAGCGTTTGTGCCATTTCCTCCACTTTTTTACGGCTTAGGCAATAGATAATTCCTGATTGTCCTTTTCTGGTTTTAATGAATTTAATAATTTGTTTATCAATATCTACCTTTGGGCGTACTTCGTAAAACAAATTCGGACGATTGAACGAGGCTTTGTAAACCAAAGCATCAGTCATGCCCAGTGTTTTTTGAATATCCTCTTGCACTTTTGGCGTAGCAGTAGCTGTGAGTGCTATAATGGGCTGTTCACCAATCTTTTGAATATATAGATTTTATGTTTCTATACTCAGGTCTAAAGTCGTGTCCCCATTCCGAAATACAGTGTGCCTCGTCTATGGCAAAGAAAGAAATTTTAACATCTTTAAAGAAGTTTACATACTCTTCCTTGGTCAGAGATTCTGGTGCTACATACAGCAATTTGGTAACACCTTTTGCAATATCATCTAAAACCTGCGCTACCTGAGCCCGATTGAGCGAAGAGTTCAGCACATGCGCAATTCCTTCTTCCTCGTGCAATCCCCTTATGGCATCTACTTGGTTCTTCATCAAAGCAATCAATGGGGAAATCACAATTGCCGTTCCCTCCTGCATAAGTGCTGGGAGCTGGTAGCAAAGTGACTTTCCTCCTCCAGTTGGCATCAACACAAAGGTATCCTTTCCATCAAGCAGAGAGGTAATGATTTCTTCCTGTTGCCCTTTAAAAGAATTAAAGCCAAAATGTTTCTTAAGAGCTTCTTTTAGTTTGTAATTTTTCGATGACATAATATAAATTCAAAAAGACTTTTTAAATTTGTAAATATAAAAGTACGACAAATTTTTAAAACAACAAATATTATCACCTTGAAATCAGAAGAAATTTTAAAATATGCGCAAGAGCTCGTGCAACTACAAGCACAAGAAGTTCTCCGTTTAGGCAAAAACCTTGACGAATCTTTTGTAAATTGCATAAATGCTTGCAAAAACTGCAAAGGCAAACTGGTACTTGTGGGCGTAGGCAAAAACAAACCCATTGCCGAAAAGATGGTTGCTACGCTTAACAGCACTGGTACACGCGCTCAGTTCCTACATGCGGGCGAAGCCTTGCATGGCGACTTAGGACTTTTAGCTCCAGAAGACATTGCGATAGTTCTCTCTAAATCAGGAAATACCGCCGAAATTAAAAATGCGCTTCCTTCCATAAAAAAACTAAGCAACCAAGTGATTGCCATCACGGGAAACATGCATTCTTATTTGGCTAAAAATGCCGATATTGTGCTTGATACCACTGTCTCCCGTGAGCTGGGATACCTAGATGTAGCTCCCACGACAAGCACCACCGTTCAGCTTGTGATTTGCGACATCATCGCCGTGATTTTGAAACAATTAAAAAACTTTACCAAAGAAGATTTTGGAGTATTTCACCCAGGAGGTTCCTTGGGCAAAAAACTTTCTTGGAAAGTTGCCGACATGGTAGACTCTAGCCAAAAACCGCGTGTGGACATAGATGCCGATATCAAAGAAGTGATTCAGTCGCTTACTTCGGGACGATTCGGAATCACTGTCGTAGAACAAAAAGGCAAAATCGTAGGTGTGATTACCGACGGAGATTTACGCCGAATGTTGCAAAAATATTCTGATTTAAATGGGATAAAAGCAAATGATATTGCTACTTTTGCGCCCAAAACCATTCATAAGGATGTCCTTGCGGTAGATGCGCTTAAAATCATTAATCAAAACAAAATTGGGCAACTTATAGTAGTGGATGACAACAACGATTATTTTGGAATTATCGATTTCCATGTATTAACAAATGAAGGATTAAGTGAAGTACAATAATAATACTCCCAAAAACGACATGCCATTTCTGGATCATGTCGCCGAACTCCGTAAACATCTCCTGCGTGCAATTGTGGGCGTAGTTATAGGCGCGATTTTAGCCACGGTTTTCTGGCAACAGATTTTGGATTTCATCATGGCACCACTCAAATCAAATTTTATAACCTACAAAGCATTCAATAAAATTGGACATTTCACAGGCTATGGCGATTTATATCCCAAGCCCTTTGACATTCAAAGCGAACTCACCAATCTTGAGTTTGGCGGACAGTTTACTGCCATTATTGGAGTAATTTTGGTCGCGGGGCTTATCATCGCTCTGCCCTATGTGGTGTACGAAATTTTCCAATTCATTAAACCTGGGCTCACGCCTATGGAACGAAAATATAGCAATCTCACAATGTTTTTCACCATTATGTTTTTCTTGCTCGGTGTGGGATTTAGTTATTATTTCATTATGCCACTTTCGGTGCATTTCATGTACTTTTTTCAGCCGTTTGGCGTAGAAAATAATTGGAAATTATTAAGCTATATTTCCGTTTTTGTACAAACAACACTCTCTACGGGCGTGGTGTTTTTATTGCCTATCTTTGTCTATTTCTTGGCTAAAATTGATTTGGTAACGCCCAATTTCATGAAAACCTATCGAAAACACGCTTTTGTAGTCGTGCTCACCATTGCCGCAATCATTACTCCAGCCGATATTTTAAGTATGGTAATCGCCTCTATTCCATTGCTTTTACTTTACGAATTGAGCATTTTAATCGTGAAATGGGTATATAAAAATAAAGAAAGAACTCTGGCTGAAAAAAACATTTAAATTAGGCTAAAAATCTTTTTTTTCGGTATGAGAATCAAAATTCCGTGTGGGGTAATAGGTGCTACCCCACACGGAATTTTGACTTTATAATTAAGTATGTTTTAAAATCCACAGAAATCCAAAATCTAGTTTGGAACGATAAAAATACACCAAATTCTATTTTTTTTAGATTCCGAATTAAGTTCGGAATGACATCACGCACAATTTTTCGCACGCTTGTCACCCTGAACTCGTTTCAGGGTCTAGCGCAAAGAGATTCTGAAATGAATTCAGAATGATAAATTATTTTGATTTAGCCTTTTATTTAAAATAATTTTGTTTAAATATTTTATTTTTAATATATTCGCCCTCACAAAACTTGTAAAACTTTAGGGGTGCTGAGTGAATCGGCTGAGAAATACCCTTTGAACCTGAACAAGATAATTCTTGCGATAGGGAAAAGTTGAAAAACTATGGAAAATATATTTTTTATAGTTTGATGGCTCAGTCAGCAATGGCTTCTCCTCAAAGATTTACAGTAAAAAAATGAGCCAATGATTACTGTAAAAATTAATTCTGAAATTGAACAAATTCCAAAAGAGACTACGCTCTCTAAACTTGTCGTTCTAAAAAATATAGCGACAAGAGGTATTGCTATTGCCGTAAATCAAAAAGTGATCAGTCGTTCCAAGTGGGAAATGTTTCAGCTACAAGAGAATGATACTATCTTAATCATCAAGGCTACTCAAGGAGGGTAAAATATTCAACTAAAATATAAAATACATGAAGACAAAAGTGACACCAACTGAACAAAACATTAGCCGAGAGCCTTTTCCTAATTCCGAAAAAGTCTATGTACAAGGTAGCCTTTTTGAGGATGTGCTGGTGCCCATGCGCAAAATCACTCTGAGCGATACAATTGATAAATTTAAAGGAACAAAAACGCCAAATGACCCCGTTTTTGTTTATGACACAAGTGGTGCCTATACCGATCCAAATATCGAAATCGATGTGCGAAAAGGGCTACAACCGATTCGCCAAGAATGGATAGATCGCCGTGGAGATACCGAACAGCTTGCTGGCTTATCTTCGGAATACGGACGCCAGCGAGAAGCCAATACAAATTTAGATGAATTGCGATTTAATCGCATCCGCAAACCATTAAAAGCTAAAGAGGGCAAGAATGTAACACAGATGCATTATGCCAAAAAGGGAATCATAACTCCAGAAATGGAATTTATTGCCATTCGTGAAAATCAAAAATTACAGGCAATCAAGGAAATTACCAAGCAGCATGCAGGAGAAAGCTTTGGAGCATCTATTCCTAAAGTGATTACACCAGAATTTGTGCGAGACGAAGTGGCTAGAGGAAGAGCCGTAATCCCTTGTAACATTAATCACCCAGAGAGCGAACCTATGATTATTGGTAGAAATTTTTTAGTAAAAATCAATGCCAATATCGGGAATTCTGCCGTTACCTCTTCTATTGAGGAAGAAGTAGAGAAATCTGTTTGGGCTTGTCGCTGGGGTGCAGACACAATTATGGATTTGTCCACAGGAAAAAATATACACGAAACCAGAGAATGGATTTTAAGAAATTCTCCCGTTCCGATTGGCACAGTTCCTATTTATCAAGCACTTGAAAAGGTAAATGGAAAAGCCGAAGACCTCACTTGGGAAATCTTTAGAGACACACTGATTGAGCAAGCAGAACAAGGGGTAGACTACTTCACTATTCATGCTGGGGTGCGCCTCAAATACATTCCGCATACCGCCAAACGAGTTACAGGAATCGTGTCTCGCGGAGGTTCTATCATGGCTAAATGGTGTTTGGCACATCACAAAGAAAATTTCCTTTACACTCATTTTGAGGAGATTTGTGAAATCATGAAAGCCTATGATGTCGCCTTTTCCTTAGGCGACGGGTTGCGCCCAGGAAGTATTGCCGACGCCAATGATTATCCTCAATTTGCCGAATTAGAAACCTTAGGCGAATTGACCAAAATTGCTTGGAAACACGATGTACAGTGCATTATAGAAGGACCTGGGCATATTCCTATGCATATGATTAAAGAAAACATGGACAAACAATTGGAAGAATGTGGCGAAGCGCCTTTTTACACTCTAGGTCCTTTAACTACGGATATTGCTCCAGGATACGACCACATTACAAGCGGAATCGGGGCGGCAATGATCGGCTGGTATGGTTGTGCTATGCTTTGCTATGTTACACCAAAAGAACATTTGGGACTACCTAACAAAGAAGATGTAAAAACAGGCGTAATTACTTATAAAATAGCGGCACACGCTGCTGATTTAGCCAAGGGGCACCCAGGTGCACAACATCGTGATGATGCGATGAGCAAAGCAAGATTTGAATTCCGATGGGAAGATCAATTTAACCTCTCGCTAGATCCCGATACAGCACGAGAATTTCATGACGAAACTTTACCTTCTGAGAATGCAAAAGTGGCACATTTTTGCTCGATGTGCGGTCCTCATTTCTGCTCGATGAAAATCACTCAAGAAGTAAGAAATTATGCCGAAGAAAATGGACTAGACACACTCGAAGCTATTGAGGAAGGAATGAAACAGAAATCAGAAGAATTTAAAGAAAAAGGCAGCGAAGTGTATTTATAACTAAATAGAAATCAAAATGTTTATTGTAATCACCTCCGAAAATGAAATCCCAAACGAAATAGATTTACTTCGTGAAATGATTGAATTCCCCATCACTCTCCATGTGCGAAAGCCAACTTTTAACAAAGAAAAAACAAAGGAATGGTTACAAAAATTTGAAGAAAACCAGCACAAAAAAATGATACTGCACCAGCATCATGAATTGATTGAACATTTTGATTTAAAAGGTTTACACTTTAAAGAAACCCACAGAAAAGAAACAAAAATTAATCAAAAAATTGAATTTTACAGATTAAAAGATAAAACACTTTCGGCTTCGTTTCATTTGCAAAACGAGGCTGAAAGTCAAAATCTTTTTGACTATGCTTTGCTTAGCCCTGTCTTTAATTCCATTTCAAAAAACAATTATCAAGGGAAAGATTTTCATTTAAAAAATCCTTTAAAACCAATTATTGCACTGGGAGGAATTACCCAAAATAACCTAGAAAAAACTAAAAAATATGGATTTTCTGGTGTAGCTGTTTTGGGGAGCATTTGGCAGAATTCAAAACCTTTAGAATCATTTAAAAATCTGTATTATCAATATTTAAACATTTTCCAATAAAAAATGAAATGCATAAAAACGCCTAAAGTTTACTACATAAGTCAAGGAAACACGCCTAATGAGCATCTAGAGAACATCAAAAAAATGGTAGATGCTGGCGTGGATTGGGTGCAGCTACGCATCAAAGAAGGCGATAAAAAAGAAATTTTGTCGGTTGCAAGCAAAGCGCAAAAATACTGCGAAGAGCACGGCGTTGTATTTATCGTGAACGATGATATTGAAATTGCTCACTTTACGCACGCAAATGGTGTTCATCTTGGCAAAGAAGACGAAAGTCCAGAAATTGCGAGAGAACTCCTAGGCAAAGATAAGATTGTAGGCGGCACCGCCAACACATGGGAAGATTGCCAAAAACTTATTGATATGAAAGTAGACTACATAGGACTAGGCCCCTATCGCTTTACTACCACCAAAAAGAAACTTAGCCCGATTCTCGGCTTAGAAGGTTACAAACAAATCATCCAAAAAATGAGAGAAAACCATATCAACTTACCGATTATAAGCATCGGAGGCATTGAGCTAAAAGATGTCGAAGAGCTACAAAAAATAGGAATAAGTGGCATTGCACTTTCTGGATTTTTACATCAAGAAAAAGAGCCTAAGGCTACCGTCCGTGAAATTCAATCATACTTTAAATAAAAATCATGAGTAATAAATTAACCATTGCAGACCGTACTTTTAATTCCAGATTATTTACAGGAACGGGAAAATTTTCTTCTTCACAATTAATGGAAGAAGCTATTTTAGCAAGCGAGAGCGAGCTTGTAACAGTTGCACTTAAAAGAGTAGACGCCAATAATGAAGAAGACGCCATTTTGCAAGGACTACAATTTGAGCACATTCATTTATTGCCAAACACTTCGGGCGTGAGAGATGCTAGAGAAGCCATTTTTTCAGCCGAAATGGCAAGAGAGGCATTAGAAACCAATTGGATAAAAGTAGAAATTCATCCAGATCCTAAATACTTATTGCCCGATGCAGTAGAAACACTCAAAGCTTGCGAAGAGCTTGTAAAAAAAGGCTTTGTTGTGATGCCCTACATTCATGCCGATCCCGTTTTGTGCAAACGACTAGAAGATGTGGGCGCGCAATGTGTAATGCCTCTAGGGGCACCAATTGGCACCAATAAAGGTTTAAAAACGCTCGATTTCTTAAAAATCATCATAGAACAGAGCAATGTTCCCGTGATTATAGATGCAGGCATAGGAGCCCCTTCTCACGCCGCCTATGCCATGGAACTGGGGGCAGATGCCGTGCTTGTAAACACTGCTATTGCAGTTTCTGAGCGACCTGTACAGATGGCAAAAGCCTTTAAATTAGCCGTAGAATCTGGGCGTATGGCATACGAGGCAAAGCTGGGCAAAGTAAGCCATCAAGCAGAAGCTAGTAGCCCTTTTACTAAATTTTTATATGATTAAAATTTTAATGAAATGAAAAGTTTTAATGAAGTCTTAGCTGATTATAGCTGGGACGAAACGCTCCAGAGCATTCACCAAAAAACAGAAAAAGATGTGCTAAAGGCACTATCTCATACACAAAGAGATTTAGAAGATTTCAAAGCCTTAATCTCCCCTTCTGCAAAGCCCTATTTAGAGCAAATGGCTCAAGAAAGCCACGAGCGAACAAGAAAGCGTTTTGGCAATACTATGCAAATGTATTCGCCTATGTATCTGAGCAATGAATGTCATAATATTTGCACCTATTGCGGATTTAGTTTTACTAATAAAATTCCTCGCAGAACGCTCACAGATACTGAAATTTTGCAAGAAGCGGAATTTATAAAAAGTAAAGGTTACGACCATATTCTACTCGTAACAGGAGAAGCCAATCGCACTGTGGGGGTAGATTACCTATACAATGCCATTCGGTTGTTGCGTCCTCATTTTTCCAATATATCAATTGAAGTTCAGCCATTAAAACAAGAAGAATATGCTTATTTAAAAGAAGCGGGACTATACGCCACATTGGTTTACCAAGAAACTTATCATAGAGAAACTTACCGACAGCATCATCCAAAAGGCAAAAAATCAAATTTTGATTTTAGACTAGAAACCCCCGATAGATTAGGACGGGCGGGATTACACAAAATCGGAATCGGAGCTTTGCTAGGCTTAGAGGATTGGCGAGCAGATAGCTTTTTCACAGCACTGCATTTAAAACATCTGCAAAAAACTTACTGGAAAACCAAATATTCAATTTCCTTCCCTCGCCTTAGACCATTCAGTGGCGGAATCAAGCCTAAAGTTGAAATGACAGATGCGGATTTAGTCCAACTTATTTGTGCCTATCGCCTTTTAGACGAAGATATTGAACTTTCAATTTCCACTCGTGAGAATGCTAAATTTCGAGATAACATTATACACTTAGGAATCACCTCCATGAGTGCCGAATCTAAAACAAATCCAGGAGGCTATGCTGTGGAACCTCAATCTTTGGAACAATTTGAAATTTCAGATGAACGCACCACCGATGAGGTATATAATATGTTGAAAAAAAGTAATTTAGAACCCGTTTGGAAAGACTGGGAAAAAGCTTGGTAAAACAATGTTGAACGAAAAAGAAAAAAGACAATACGCACGCCATATCCTACTCAACGAAATAGGAATAGAAAAACAAGAGAAATTAAAAAACTCCTCTGTTTTAGTCATTGGGGCAGGTGGCTTGGGCTGTCCTATTTTGCAATATCTAGCTGCCGCCGGCGTAGGAAACATCGGAATTATAGATCCAGACAAAGTGAGCGAAACTAATCTCCATCGGCAAGTTTTATTTACTCACGACGACCTTGGGAAACCTAAAACAGATGTTGCCAAAAAGCATTTATCTCGCCTCAATCCCTTTATCCAAATCGAAAGTTATCCTTTTGCACTAGATGAGAAAAATGCTTTAGCTCTTTTCAAAAAATACGATTTAATCGTCGAAGGAAGTGATAGCTTTAGCACAAAATATCTCACAAATGATGCTTGTGTTTTAGCCGAAAAACCATTTATTTTAGGTTCTATTTTTAAATTTGAAGGGCAGCTCTCGGTGTACAATTACAGGAACAATGCAACCTATCGCTGTCTTTTTCCAGAACCTATGAGCAGTGCCGACATGCCAACTTGTAGCGAAGTAGGCGTAATTGGTGTTTTACCAGGTGTCGTAGGGACTTTAATGGCAAATGAGGCGATTAAGATTTTAACAGAAATCGGTGATGTATTAGCAGGTAAATTACTTAAAATTAATTTATTAAATCTAGAAATTAATATTTTTGAATTTGAAAAAGATCCTGATATTCAAATCACAGAAATCTCCCCCATAACTGTGAGTTGCTCAAACAGAAACCATGAAATAGATTTTGAAACTTATCAAAAAAATAAGGAAAACTATTATTTACTAGATGTGCGCACCTACGAAGAGCGAGAAATTTCCCACATAGGAGGTCTGCATATTCCTCTACACGAACTCCCCGATCGCTGGCAGGAATTGCCCACTCAAAAACCCTTGGTGGTATATTGTGCTCACGGTGTTCGCAGTGCTAGAGCCATTTCGTTTTTAGAACAAAAAATGCCTAATCAGGCTTTTTTAAATTTAGAAAATGGAATCTCTGACACTTAAAATTGTTTATAAAAATGATGTAGAGAACCCTTGCCCTTTCCCCAAGCCTTATCTTTAGCATGTAAAATTGCCTGATACACATACTCTTGTGCAAGCGAAACGGATTCTAAAAATGTCTTTCCAGAGGCAATATAAGTCGCAATGGCAGAAGAAAGCGTGCAGCCCGTTCCGTGCGTATTTTTAGAAACAATTTTCTGACTTTCAAATCGATGAATAGATTTATCTGTATCAAAAAAAAGCGAAGTCAGTCGCTCTCCCTCTAAATGCCCTCCTTTTAATAAAACGGACTGCACGCCCATTTTTATAATTATATTTCCTGCCTGTTCCATATCCTCTACGGATTTAATCGGCATATTTGCCAAAATAGAAGCTTCATCAAGATTGGGCGTGAGAAGAGAAACTTTAGGAAGAAACTTTTGAATTAAAAATTCGTTTGCTTGCTCTTCAAACAATTTCTTTCCGCTTGAAGAAACCATCACGGGGTCAAAAACAACAGGAACATCTGGTATCTCTGCTAAAAAATCGACTATAATTTGTGCAATTTCCGTTTTGTAAATCATTCCTATTTTTATCGCATCGGGGCGGATATCCTCAAGCACACTTTCAAGCTGTAGTTTCACGACATCTGGCGGAATTTCAAAAATAGATTGTACTCCCATCGTATTTTGAACAGGCAGGGCAGTCAGCACCGTAGTTGCATACCCCCCAAGTGCAGAAATTGTTTTGATATCTGCTTGCATACCAGCCCCTCCACTCCCATCAAAACCTGCAATGGACAAAACTGAAAACATATTTTGAGATTTTTTCATAAATGGCTTAACTGATATTTTTCAACTGTGAAAGTAAAGTCTACCCCACAAAGATAATAAAGTTTTCAAAGACAGAATAAATTAAGTACTAGATTCCAAATCAAACTTGAAATGATAAAAAATATATTAAATACCCGTAGTGCATTATCGAATGAGGTTAATTTTTAAATTGTTAATGTTACTATGAAAGACAAATTTATTGAGATATTGAATAGTAGTCAAGGAGGTAATTTTTGCCAATATTCTTGTTTTGAATCCTTCAAAAGATTTGGCATAATTACGCCGTATCATAAATTGGTCACACAACTGCGAGAATAAAGTTTCTATACGTTTTCTACACTTTCTGAATGGATAGAACTGAGGTTTGTAATCTTTTTGATTTTTTCTTTTAGGGGTTTCTAACTGGATTTTCACCTCATTGAACAAGTCAAGCTGAACCGTTTGAGAAAGATAGCCCCTGTCTCCAAGTAACACGCAATCAGAAATTTGAAGTTTTATGTCTTTCAAATAATGAATGTCGTGAACGGAGGCGGGAGATAAGTCAAAACTTTGGAACACACCAGCAATAGAACAGATCGCATGTAGCTTGTAACCATAAAAGTGTAGATTTTGAGGAGCACAAAAACCTTTATTTGGCATTGAAAAGCTATTTTCTTTACAGATTTTGCTTCTGGAAGAGCGGGATAATTTACACACTTCTAAAGGCATGCTGTCCACCAAGAAATAGTTTTCAAAATCATTGAACTTTTTCACCATTTTACACCTAATTTCTTCAAGAAAAGGGAAGAGTTTTCGTTTTCTTCTGTTGTAAACACTCCTTTCAATTTTAGATTCAATAGCCCAACCTTTTATCTCTCTAAAAAGCTGGTACTCAGAATCGATAGATTTAAATTCTGCTAAAATAATTAAGCTTATCAGCTCTATATCAGATAATTTTGGTTTCACTGGTTTAAAATAAAAATTTTCAGTTCCTGAAATTTCTATTAGTTTATTCAAAATAAAATTGTAACTTGCCTCTAGGTTGCTCATAATTGTATTTGATTGGTAACCAATGCAATTTACTTTTCTTTAGGCTCATGGGCAACCTTTTTTATAATGCATTACGGGTATTAAATTCTATTTTTTTAGATTCCGAAACAATTTCAAAATAATTAAATGATAAAAAAGAATGACAAAAAATGCTTAAAAAACATATTTTGTCATTCTTGTAGTTAGGATGAAAAACTAATCTTTAATCCTGAAAATAGCTAAAATTATGATTATTCTCGATTTTTAGCAATGATTCATACATCAGCCGGATTAAGTTTTGCACATCATCTTTGTGCACCATTTCTACCGTGGTGTGCATGTATCGAAGTGGCAAGCTCAATAATGCCGAAGGCACTCCGCCATTGCTGTATGCAAAGGCATCGGTATCGGTTCCTGTGTAGCGAGAAAGCGCCGCACGCTGAAACGGAATTTTGTTGTCTTTGGCGGCCTTTTCAATGATAGTGCGCAATGTGTGGTGCACCGATGGCGCATAGGCAATCACGGGACCTTCGCCACATTTTTGTTCGCCTTCTTTTTTCTTATCAATCATCGGCGTGGTGGTATCGTGCGTAACATCGGTGATGATGGCTGCATTTGGCTTGATGGTTTCGGTAATCATTTTGGCTCCATTTAGTCCTACTTCTTCCTGCACCGAATTGGTGATATATAGCCCAAAATCCAATTTTTTCTTGTTTTCTTTGAGCAGACGCGCCACTTCGGTAATCATAAATCCACCGATTCTGTTGTCAAGCGCTCGGCAGCAAAAATATTTATCGTTCATGATTTTAAACTCATCGGGATAAGTAATCACACAGCCCACATGCACACCCATTTTCTCGGCTTCTTTTTTGTCTTTGGCGCCAACATCGATAAAGATTGATTCAATTTTTGGTGCTTCGTCTTTACCTTGCTGGCGTGTGTGAATAGCGGGCCAGCCGAATACGCCTTCCACGATTCCCTTTTCGGTGTGAATGTTTACGCGTTTGGATGGCGCAATGGCTTGGTCAGAGCCACCATTTCGCACAACATAAATCAATCCGTCGTCGGTGATGTAATTCACAAACCACGAAATCTCATCGGCATGCGCTTCTATTACCACTTTGAACTTCGCATCGGGATTAATGATTCCGTAAGCCGTGCCATAGGCATCGGTGCGCACTTCATCTACATAATTTTTGATGTAATCTATCCAGATTTTTTGCCCAGCAGATTCATAGCCCGTAGGCGATGCTACATTTAAATATTTTTCTAAAAAATCAAGACTTTTAGCCTTAAAAAATGTATCTTTCATTTAATTTTAATTTAAATATTATTGAACTCGAAAGTTAGGAATAATTTTTGAAAACACACTTCTGATATGAAAAGAATTTTTGCCTTAGGAGTTTTGCTAATTTCGGGAATGAGTTTAGCTCAAGTACAGAATCCTGACTTTGACAAAGAAGTAAGCGATAGCGAAATAGATTCTGCCAATTGGAGCCAGCACACCATTGTTTTGCAGGATGTGAACGCGTATTCTTTAAAATTTAATAAAGACATCGAGAAGAAATACTACATCTGGCTTGAGCGTCGTGTAGACGATATTTATCCCTTTCTGCAAAAGGCTGTTACGGAATATTATTTGGTAAAAGACAGTGCAGACCAAATCAGTAGCAAGCGCGAGCGCAGACGCTATATCAAAAAACGCTACAACGAGTTGGCAGACCAATACGAAGAGAAATTAAAACAGCTTTCGACTTCTCGCGGACAAATTTTGTGCAAACTGATTAATAAAGAAACAGGCAAAACAACTTATGACATTATTAAAGAATTGCGTGGTGGCTTCTCGGCATTTTTATGGAACACCGCGGGCGGAGCTTTTAATATTGATTTAAAAAAGGAATTTGATCCCGAAAAAACACGCGAAGATTTATATTTAGCCGTGATCTTGCAACGAGGCATCGCCAGCGGAAAATATCAACCAATTGACAAAAATCCTTCTCGTAAAAAAGAAAATCTACGCCCAATTTTTGAGGCTTTAAAGAAAAAGTAACATCCTCAAAAACTCGACAATGCTTATGTAGGTGAGATTTAGAGCGTTTAGTTAAACCATACAATAAAAATTTCCAAAATCTTTTCTAAAAATCGAGGGTAAAAACGCAAGAAAATCCTTAACTTTGGGGTGAATTTTACACTCAATTTAAAATGAATAAAGGATTATACATTGCAACACTGGAGCCACACAGTGGTAAATCAATGATTATTTTAGGACTTATGCAATCTTTGCTCGGGAAAATGGCAAAGGTAGCTTACTTTAAACCCGTGGTGGCTAGCGAGGAGGAAAAAGACAATCATATCGAAACGATTTTAAGTCATTTTGGGCTTAATTCTTCTTATGATGAAAGCTATGCGGTGACTCGTGATGAGCTGATTCGCAACAGAAATTCAGGTAAAATCGCTGATTCTCTTGAAAAAATCATTTCTAAATACAAAAAATTAGAAAGCACTCACGATTTTGTACTTGTGGAAGGTACTGATTTCTTGGGGGGGAGCAGCGTTTTCGAGTTTGACTGGAATGTGAATATCGCTAAAAACTTAGGTTTGCCTGTACTTTTAATCAGTACTGGAATCGATAAAACTTTTAAGGAGTTTGATAGAAACCTTGAGATGGCTTACAAGTCTTTCCAAAATCGTGATGTTCAAGTCATTGGAATTGTAGCTAATAAAATTCAAGAGGAAAATGTTGAGGCTTTAAAACAACATTTAGATAAATATTTACCAGAAAATGTGGAAAAAATCATTGTTCCGCTTGTTTCTGAATTGCAAAATCCAAGCATTAAGGAAATTGTAGAAGAATTGGATGCCGAGGTTTTAGTTGGGAAAGAAAATTTAAGCAATCTCACAGGTAAATTTGCTGTAGGTGCTATGCAATTGCCTAATTTCTTAAACCATATAGATCAAAATAGTTTGGTAATCACGCCAGGCGATCGTGCCGATATTATTTTAGGTTCGCTACAAGCACACATCTCTTCTAAATACCCAAGTGTGGCAGGTATTGTTTTGACAGGCGGAATTAAACCAGAAGAAACAATCATGCGACTAATCGAAGGTACTCAACAAAATGTGCCTATCGTTTCGGTAAAAACTGGAACTTTTGAAACTACACAAAAAATTGGTGCCATTCGCTCTGATGTTTCAAAAGAAAAAATCACTAAAATTCAATCTGCTTTAGATACATTTGGAAAATTCGTTTCGCCAGAAAACTTTATAGAATCTATGAATTCTTATACAAATAAAGTGGTGACTCCTATGATGTTCCAATACAGCTTGATTGATACGGCTAAAAAAGCGCGCAAAAAAATCGTTTTACCAGAATCTGGCGATCCAAGAATTTTGACTGCAACAGAAAGACTTTCAAAATTAGGAATCGTAGATATTGTACTTCTCGGAAACGAAGAGCAAATCAAAGCTCATTTAAAAGAGCTTAACTTGCAAGTGGATTTTGCCAATGTGGAAATCGTAGACCCTGAGAATTTTGATAAATTCGAGGATTATGTAAACACATTCTACGAGCTCAGAAAACACAAAGGGGTAAACATGGATATGGCGAGAGATACCATGAGAGATGTTTCCTACTTTGGTACTATGATGATTTACAAAGGCGATGCCGACGGAATGGTTTCTGGAGCTGTGCACACTACGCAACACACCATTCGCCCTGCCCTACAATTCATTAAGACCAAGCCAGGCTGTTCAATTGTGAGCTCTGTATTCTTTATGTGTCTAGAAGATAGAGTTTCTGTATTCGGCGATTGTGCCATCAATCCAAACCCAACTGCTGAGCAATTAGCCGAAATCGCAATTTCTTCTGCAGATAGTGCCGCAGCCTTTGGAATTGAACCAAAAGTGGCAATGCTCTCTTACTCATCTGGAAACTCTGGAAAAGGTGCCGATGTAGACAAAGTGCGCGAAGCAACAGAATTGGTAAAAGCAAAACGCCCAGATTTGAAAATCGAAGGTCCTATCCAGTACGATGCGGCTGTAGATGCTAATGTAGGTCGTCAAAAAATGCCTGATTCTGAGGTTGCTGGACAAGCTTCTGTCTTAATCTTCCCAGATTTAAATACAGGAAACAACACCTACAAAGCGGTGCAAAGAGAAACTGGAGCTATTGCCATTGGACCTATGTTACAAGGACTTAATCGCCCTGTAAACGATTTAAGTAGAGGTTGTACCGTAGATGATATCTTCAATACAGTAATCATCACAGCTATTCAGGCACAAGATTTTTAATCATAAAATAATAAATAGTATAATGGATAAAAAAATATTAGTAATCAATTCGGGAAGCTCATCGCTTAAATTTCAATTGTTTGAAATGCCACAAGAAAAAGTGCTTGCGCACGGGCTTGTTGAGCGTATCGGGCTTGAGGTTTCTGCAATTCATTACAAAACAGAAAAAGGTAAATTTTCTGATGAATTAGAAATTCCAAACCACGAAGTGGCTCTGAAAGAAGTTACGGCGAGATTGCTCGACAAAGAAATCGGTGTAATCAGCAATGTAGAAGATGTGGATCTTGTAGCTCACCGTGTAGTGCATGGAGGGCAAGAGTTTACTGAAACTGTAAAAATCACAGATGAGGTAAAAGAAAAAATCAAAAGTCTTTTCCCATTGGCTCCCCTACACAATCCTGCCAATTTAAAAGGAATTGAAGTAGCCGAAAAATTATTCAGCAATGCTACACAAGTAGCTGTATTTGATACTTCATTCTTCAAAACTTTGCCAGAATTTGTATATCGTTACGCAATTCCAAAGGATAAAACCGACAAAACTGGAATTAGACTTTACGGATTCCACGGGATTTCTCACAAATATGTAACTAGAAAAGCCTACGAATACTTAAAAGATGATTCTAAAAAATTAATCACAATCCACCTCGGAAACGGCTGCTCTATGACTGCTGTGAACAAAGGTGAAGCGGTAGACCATTCTCTAGGCTATGGACCAAACGATGGACTTATCATGGGAACTCGTTGTGGATCAATCGATTCTTCTGTTGTGGTAACTTTACAACAGCAAAACAACTGGTCTCCAGAAGAAGTTTCTAATTTCTTGTCTAAAGAAAGCGGAATGAAGGGTTTAACTGGCTACAGCGATATGCGAGACATTGAATCTGAGGCAGAAAATGGAAACAAAGATTGCCAATTAGCACTAGCTATGAACACCTACCGAATCAAAAAATACATCGGTGCCTACATTGCTGCATTAAATGGCGTAGATGCACTTGTATTTACTGCGGGAATTGGTGAGAATAGTGATTTCTTTAGAGATTTATCTACCAGAGATTTAGACTATCTAGGCATCAAAATTGATCCTGAGAAAAACAAAATCCGCAGTGGCGAAGCTCGCGAAATCAATACAGAGGATTCAAAAATTAAAGTGCTTGTAATCCCGACCAACGAGGAGCTAGAAATGGCACAAGAGGCGTATAATTTATAATTATACAACTTCTTATAAATTTATTTAAAGGTGGATTTTTCTAGCTGAAAAATCCACCTTACTTTTGCATAGAATTTTTCATTTGACATAGATTTATGTACCAATATTTATTATCACTTTTTTTACTTTATTTCTTCACAGAATTCTTTATTCCGCCCGTTTTTTGGAGCAAAAATCCACTAAAACGCATTGATTCTACACTCAAATTTTTATTGCACTTGGGTATAGTTCTAGCTCTAAGTGCGCCGATTTTTTATTATTTCGGGAAATATTGGACAACCACCCTTTGGAATAGGTGCTTTTTTACTCATCGATGTCGTTCAATTTTTATTAAAACAAAAATCCTATTTTTATCGATTTTTATACTCACAAATCACCAAAATTGCCATTTTTGGCTATTTGCTATTTCCTTTATATTATAGAAGTGCAAGCGATGAACAAATATATCGCGTAGCCATTGTTCTGCTCGCTTATATAATCAATACAAGCCCTGCTTCTATTTTGATTTCGAGTTTTTTAGACCAAAAAAAATTAAATTCAAGCGATTTTTCACCGAGCAATTCTTGGGGAAAATACATTGGCGTTTTAGAAAGACTTCTTGTTGTAACCTTTATATTTTTAAACGAATTTCCACCGATTGGATTTTTAATTATAGCTAAATTTTTATATGTGATTTTTGCCAATTCGCATCGTGACAAAAACCAAATTTCACGCGAGATTACGGGAAGTTTGTTCAGTATACTATTTGCGATTTTGGTAGGTATTATTTTTAACACCTTTCTCATCTAAAAACTTTTAAAAATCATTCTTAAAAATTCCTTTATCGAAATTATATTTGCACTATGAATTGGCGAAAACTATTGGCGCCCCTATCGGCTATGTGGTGGGGAGTAACGAGTACTAGAAATTTATTATACAAAATCGGTCTATTCCCCGTAAAAAGTTTTAAAAAACCTGTAATTGTAATCGGTAATTTATCGACTGGCGGAACAGGAAAAACACCACATACCGTGTATGTACTAGATTTGCTTAGAAAAAATTACCGAGTAGCCGCACTCAGCCGTGGCTATGGCCGCAGAACTTCGGGATTTTTGGTAGCAAACTACGATTCCAATGCGCGACAAATCGGCGATGAACCTATGATGTTTTTTCATCGATTTAAAAATAGAATTGTCGTGAGTGTGGGAGAAAATCGTGTAGAAGCTATTAAGGAATTATTTCAGCGATTTGCCTTAGATGTTGTGGTTTTAGATGATGCTTTTCAGCATCGTGCACTCAAGGCTGGATTTTATATTTTGCTCACCGATTACAATGAGTTGTATAGCAGAGATTATGTGCTGCCAATGGGAAACCTGCGCGAGCCACGCAGTGGTGCCAAGCGTGCTAATGTAATTGTAGTTACAAAATGCCCGCCTGATTTAAGCGAAGAAGAAAAAGAAAAAATTAAACGAGAATTGAAATTATTGCCAGAGCAAGAAGTCTTCTTTTCTCACATAAATTATAGTGATACGATATTCAATATTTCGTTTAATGCAGACATTCGCCAAGCAGAAGATTGCCATGCGTTACTTATCACGGGAATTGCAAAAAGCGATGATTTAGTAAAACATGCAAAAAGCAAATTTGTTTCGGTGAAACATTTAAAATATCCTGATCATTACGACTTTAAACCTAATGACATCAAAGAAATTATCGGTGCTTATGAATCCTTGCCTTCGCCTAAAATTATGTTAACAACCGAAAAAGATTACATGAGATTGAGCCAAGAGCATGGAATTGTCAAAAAATTGTACTATCTTCCGATTTCAATTGGCATCGATCAGCCAGATAAGTTTAACGAAATCATTAGCAATTATGTACAAAAAAATTCAAGAAGCAACTAATTACATTAAAGATAAAATCGGGGGAGAAATTCCTGAATTTGCGATTGTTTTAGGCTCTGGTCTTGGGGCTTTGAAAGATGAAATCAAGCCAATCGTAAAAATCCCTTACACCGAAATTCCTGATTTTCCGCAAACTACGGTAAAAGGACACAACGGAGAGCTTATTTTTGGTACGCTTGAGGGCAAAAAAGTGCTTCTAATGGCGGGTAGATTCCACTACTATGAGGGCTACAGCATGAAAGAGGTAACTTTTCCTTTCCGAGTTTTTCATCTTTTAGGCATCAAGAACTTAATCGTTTCTAATGCTTCTGGCGGAGTGAATCCAGATTTTAAAGTAGGTGATGTTATGGTGATTAGAGATCATATCAACATGTTTCCAGAGCACCCGTTGAGAGGACAAAACATGGAAGAATTTGGTCCTCGTTTCCCAGAAATGAGCAAGGCTTATGATTATGATTTTATTGCCAAATTTGACGAAATCGCTAAAAGAGAAAATATCGATATTAAAAAAGGTGTGTATGTAGGCTTGCAAGGTCCTACCTTTGAAACTCCTGCCGAATACGGAATGGTGCGAATCTTGGGCGGTGACGCAGTAGGAATGAGTACTGTGCCAGAAGTGATTGTGGCAAGACACCAAGGAATGCGTGTGGCAGCACTTTCTGTCATCACCGATTTGGGTGGACCAGAAATCAGTATTCCAGTTTCTCATGAAGAAGTGCTGAATGCCGCAAATGTTGCAATGCCAAATGTGATTAAATTAGTGAAATCTCTCGTAGCAGAAAATTAATAAAAATTGAATTTTTATATAATTAAAAAAGGAAGTTTGCACAAACTTCCTTTTTTTGTTTTTCTATAAGTCGATTATTTCGCCGATTTTGGGCACTCGATTAGGATTCTTATGAAATACGCAATTCTCAGCGAGTTTAGTTTCGTGTGCTACGCGATCCGACAAGTCTCCGATTTCATATATTTTAGGTACAAAATCAATTATTTGCTTTTCGGGATTAAGCACTTCTTCATACTGCACACCTATATCAGTTACAAATTCTGTGTTGCCATTCGTCAAAACGACCGAACGGAAAATAATATCAATGGCTTTGTTATCATTTTGCGGAATTGCATGATAAACTTCTAAAGCATCTTCTGAAATTTCATTATTAAACGCAATATTATACAATCCTGCCAAAATTCCAAAAGCTGTAATTTTTCTTGTTTCGTTTCGTTGATAATCATTTGGAAAATGTCCCGACTCAAATAAAATAATTGGAATTCCCCATTTTTGAAAATTGTCTCCAGTAGCTTTTGGATAAAACTCATCACTAAAACGAGCAATATTCCGACGATACATTTGTAAACTTTTATAAATTTCACTTACATAATGAATCGATTGTTTACGAGATTCTGAAATAGTCCCTTTATTATCAAATACAGGAGCTAAAAGGGAAAGAGTGGCAGAATGTTTCGTGTTGTAAACATTAAATATAGTTCGCTGGTCGTGCAAATTAAATAAACATTTGTAAACTTTAGATTTCACTTGTCTTTGTAAAGCTTGCATTTCAGGACTTGCCAATTGTAAAAAATCTCTGTTTACATCAATCCCCATTGCATTTCTTCGGGTATAGGCATACGCCCCATCAGGATTTAATTGGGGAATAAATTCTATCTGAATTTTCTGCAATAATTCATCTGAAAATTCTTTAAAATTGGGATTTGTGAGCAGTTTAAAGATATCAAACATCGCACGCGTAGCACTACTCTCATTACCATGCATTTGGCTCCATAGCAACACTTTATTCTCACCTGTTCCCAATGTCAATTTATAAATCGGTCTATCTTGAAACGATTGACCTATGATTTCGGATTGATACGCATTTCTTTGTATCAAATCCTCAACAATATGAGGCAGTAAATAACGAAGATCTAAGCCACTTTCCTTCCATTGCTCATATTGATTGAATATATTTTCTAAATTCATAAAGTAAAGATACTAATTTGATTTTAATTAGAATTAAAGTTTACATTTTACAATAATTAAAAAAGTTCACATCACGAAAAAATATATCGAAATGCTATTTTGTCAGTTTAAAATATTATTTTTAATAAATATACAATTTAAATATTTAAAAATATAAATATGAGCATTTTACATCATTTAATTAAAGTTTAATATTAGATTTACTTTAAACGAAAATAGCTGAAAACATATTTTAATATTGTAAAATATTTTTTATATTTGTATATGGACTACAAGAAAGTTATCGAAAATATTTTAGAAGTTTACAATCTTAACGCAGCAGAATTTGCTGAAAAAATTGATGTACAACGCTCCTCTATCTCGCATATCCTATCGGGAAGAAATAATCCTAGCCTTGATTTTTTACTAAAAGTAAAAGAAAAATTTCCTGAGCTAAGATGGGAATATCTTATGTTAAAAAAATTACCGATGTATGAAATTGAAAATAAAGTAATTATGAGTAAAAAAACGGAAAATAACCCGATTTTACCTTCTTTATTTGACGATATTCCATACAGAAGTGTACCAGAAGACGAAATATCGCCAAATACAAGCGTTAAAAATGAAGAAATTCAAGAAGAGAAAAAGGCTACTCCTGCTCTACCCTCTCCGAAAAAAGAACCTCAAGAGCAAAATGTGGTAGCTACCAAAAAAGAAAAGCAAATCACACGAGTAATTTGCTTTTACAATGATGGCAGCTTCGAAAGCTTCGAACCAAGTCTTTAAATATCTTTTCGGTAACTTTTGCGACGCTTGTGGTTCACAGGATCATAATCCTTCCACAAAGTTTGTATACTCTTATTTTCTGCTAATTCTGGATTGGTTTCTAAATATGAAATTCCATACTTTTTGAAAGTTTTATACATCTCAGAGAAAATAATCGCTGTAACGCCTTTGCCTTGATACTCAGGATCTATCCCGATTAAATAAAAGGCGGCTGCGTCGTTTTTCTTGCTGGCTTTCCAGAAATGGTACCAGCCAAATGGGAACAATTTTCCGTTTGCTTTTTGCAATGCTTTTGAGTACGAAGGCATTGTGATTGCAAAAGCAATCATTCGTCCTGCTTCGTCTTCTATCACAGTTACAAAATCTGGAATTACGAAATTGATGTATTTATCCTTATAGTGCTGAATTTGCTTTTTAGTAATTGGTACATAACTACTTAGATGCCCGTAAGTTTTGTCAAGCAACTCAAACATCGGATCTACAATTTGTAATAAATCTTGCTTAGATTTTAAATCTCTAACCTTGATTTTATATCGTTTTTGGATTAAATCCGTAAATTTATTCAATTTTTCGGGCAAAGTCTCGGGCATATAGAGCTCGTATTCTACCCATTCTTTGGCTGTTTCAAAGCCGTGCGCTAGCAAATGCTCCTCGTAATAGGGATGATTGTACAGCGTCACCATAGTCGCCACTTTGTCAAACCCTTTGGTGAGCAATCCTGCACGATCGAGATTGGTAAGCCCTACGGGACCTTCGATTTCTTTCAAGCCCTCTGCTCTACCAAATTCTATGGCTTTTTCAAGCAATTTTTGGCTCACTTCTTTATCGTCAATAAAATCAAACCAACCGAATCTTGCTCTCGGAACGCCCTGTTCTTTAACCTCTTGGTAATTAATCATTGCTGCAATACGCCCCACGATTTCGCCATTTTTGTATGCCAAAAAATACTTGGACTTTGCTTTTCCTTCTCGGTACAATTCATTTTTATCGTGGCTCAGTGCTGCAATTTCTTCGCTAATCAAAGGTGGAACATAATAGGGATTCTCCTTATACATTCGCATAGGAAATTGTATAAACTGCTTTAAATCAATTGTATTGCTTACTTCTTTTATTTCTATTGCCATTCCGTTTTTCCTTTAATTAAACAACAAAAATACACTTTTTAATTATGCTAAAAAAATGATATTTTGGGTTATCTTACTGCCTTTACAACAAAGTCCAAATCAACCATACTGAAAAGATGAAATTTAGAATCATCAAATAATTACCAATTTGCTTATAATTTGTAGAAACATCTTTTTTCTTGGTTTGCCAAAAGCAAATAATTGCCGTTAAACTCAGTAAAATAAGCAGATAAGTCCCGTCAATAATTGCGGGAAAATAGCTATTGAAAAGATTTACAGATTCTTCAAAAGAATGTGCACCTTGGGTAGAAATTCCGATCCATAAAGCAATATAAAATGCTACGATAAGGCTACAAATAACCCCGATGATAAATAATGTCTTTTTCTTCATAGCTTAAAATTTGCTACGAATATAAGTAATAAATCTTAATTTTTTAACTCTCTTAGCAATTTTCCCACCACAATTTTATCCACAGGAAGACTCATATCTTCAGGCGATAATTGGTCTAAATTTATCCAATTTACCTCTTCAATATTTTTATCAATAATTTGCAAATCACTTATATTTTTGCAAGAAATTTTATAATACACAGTAAAAAGTTGCTCATTGGTTTTAAATTTAGAACGAATGAAATCTTCTTGCACATAAAAAAGTTCAGCTTGGTCGAGCGTCAAATTCAGCTCTTCTTTTAATTCGCGTGCCAGACACTGCAAAGTCCCTTCGCCAAACTCCAAACCACCGCCCGGCATTTTATACAGAATCTCTCCCCAAAATGGCTCTTTCAGCCTCATTAATTGATTGTTATGAATCAAAATTCCATAAACTCTAATCGTGAATGCGTCTAATCTTTCCATGCGTTTATCATTTCTCGTTTGCCTGGAGGTCCAGGTTTCTTTTCCACTCTAAAACCTACCGCTTTCAAAGCGCGTTTGGTATCGCCATTGCAGGCATAGGTGGTAAATAATCCGTTCTTTTTAAGTGATTTATATATTTTTTCAAAAATCGATTCGTGCCATAATTCTGGTTGTACTCGTTTCCCAAAAGCATCAAAATATACCAAATTATACATTCCCTCGGGTAACTCCATCTCTTTAAAGTCTGCTTGTTGTTTTTTTAGGCTAAAATCTGACGTGATTTCTTGGTATTCGCCCCATTCCACGGTGTGAATTTTCTCAAAAATAGGCAAAATTGCATTTTCTTCTTGCTTAAAAAATTCGGCAAAAAGTTTAGGATAATCCAATGCTTGCACCTCATCGGGCGTCATAGGATATTTTTCGAGTGTGTGGTATTTCAGCTTTTGATGTGGCGAAAGCAGTGTGAGCAAAGCGTTTAGCCCTGTTCCAAAACCAAATTCCAAAATGCTACAATCCTGTGCCGAAAATTGTGCTAAACCATTGGCTATAAACACATGTTGCGCTTCTTGTAAGGCTCCATGTTTGGAGTGATAATGTTCGTTCCACTCGGGAATATAGAGCGTTTTAGAGCCATCGGCAGTGGTTAGGATTTCTCTTTTAAGCATAGGGCTTTCAAAATTTTTATGCAATTTATAAAATTAAATGTTTAGTAATATCATATTTTTGATTAAATTTGATTGAAAATTTATTAATAAAAAATATAATCAATACATTATGAAAATTCAAAAAGTTGAAAAATCTCGTTTAACACCTGCTGTTTTTGAAAGCAAAGTTTTTGGTAAAACCTTTGCAGATCACATGCTTATCTGCGAATACAAAGATGGAAAATGGGGCGAGCCAGAAATCCGCGAATTTGGTAATTTAAGCTTTTCTCCTGCCACACACGCTTTCCACTACGGGCAAGCTTGTTTTGAGGGAATGAAGGCTTTTAAGGGTGAAAACGGAGATGTTTACTTATTCCGTCCAGATAAGAACTTTGAGCGTATCAACAAATCGGCTGAGCGTCTAGGCATGGTTTCTATTCCAGAAGAAGTGTTTATGGATGGTTTAAAGGCACTTATCGATGTAGATAGAAACTGGGTTCCAGAAACTTACGGAACTTCATTGTATGTGCGCCCTGTGCTTTTCTCTACCGAAGATGTAATTTCTGCGCGTGGATCAGAGGAATTCATGTTTGCCATTATTTGTTCTTTTGCACCAAACTACTACAACAAACCTTTGCGCGTGAAAGTGGCAGACCACTACTCTCGTGCGGCTAATGGCGGTGTAGGTTTTGCAAAAGCAGCTGGTAACTACGGAGCTTCTTTCTACCCAACTACTTTGGCTAAAGAGGAAGGTTTCGACCAAATCATCTGGACAGATGCCGCTACCCACCAGTATTTTGAAGAAGCTGGAACAATGAACATTTTTGTGCGTATCGGCGATACTTTGCTTACGGCACCTACGAGCGAAAGAATCTTGAACGGAGTAACTCGCGATAGTTTAATTACTCTGGCTAAAGAAAACGGCTGGAATGTAGAAGTGCGTCCTGTTTCTGTAAAAGAAGTTTACGAAGCACACAAGAATGGCGAATTAAAAGAAGTATTTGGTTGTGGTACTGCGGTGGTACTCAACAATTTCGAAGCCATCGGATACCCAGAAGAAGTACTCGAATTGCCTAAATTAGAGGAAATTGATGCTTGGGGACCAATCCTTAAAAAACAAATGAACGAAATTCAATACGGGAAAGCGGAAGATCCGTTTGGGTGGAGAGTTCTCGTTGAGAAAAAATATTAATTTTCTAATTTTATTATTTACACAAAAAAGCCATTCAAGTTTTGAATGGCTTTTTTTATTTCAATTTCTAGCTTTTATTAAAGATTTAAAATATTGACCAAACATTGTTTGGCTTCGCCCACCGATTTTATAGGCGAAATTTTTAAAATTAAAGTATTAAAATCATTGCCTTTTAGCTTTTTTTCTTGCAAACTGCAGATAGCTGGATTTTGTGCAATAAAGGCAGGAATCTTCCTAAAATTCTCGGTTTCAAAGAATGGAGACTGCGGATTGCTAATGAAATAACAAAGCATTTTATTCTGTTTTAAAACAATTTTTTCAATGCCTAATTTTTTAGCCTCCCATTTCAACTCTACCGATTCAAGCAATTCCTCGACTTCGGCAGGCATTTCGCCAAATCGGTCGATAAGTTCCTCGGTATAAGCCTTTAGCTGCTCAGGCGTTTCTATTTCAGCCAAACGCTGATACAGCACCATACGCTCCTCAACATTGTTCACATATTCATACGGAATCAAAATTTCGGTGTCGGCATCTAAATTAAAATCTGAAACAAAATCTTGCTGTTTTTGATTTTCATCATTGAATAAATCTTTGAAATCATCGGAATATTTTAATTCTTCAATGGCTTCGTTCAAGATTTTTTGATAAGTATCAAATCCCATTTCTGCCATAAATCCGCTTTGTTCCGCTCCGAGCAAATTCCCTGCACCACGAATTTCCAAATCTTTCATCGCTATATTAAATCCTGAGCCCAAATCGCTGAATTGCTCTATGGCTTGCAATCTTTTTCGTGCCTCGTTGGTAAGCGTTACCAGCGGCGGCGTGATTAGGTAGCAAAAGGCTTTTCGGTTGCTTCGCCCTACCCGTCCGCGCATTTGGTGTAATTCTGCCAAACCATAATTTTGCGCGTCTACAATCAGCATTGTATTGGCATTCGGCACATCTACACCACTTTCCACAATCGTGGTAGAAACTAGAATATCGTATTTACCATCCATGAAATCGAGCAAGATTTTTTCTAATTTCTTGCCCTCCATTTGTCCGTGTCCCACGGCGATTTTAGCCTCAGGGATTAATCGCTGAAGCATGCCCGCCATTTCTTGCAAACCTGCGATTCGGTTGTAAATCACAAAGACTTGTCCGCCTCGCTGAATTTCGTAAAACACCGCATCTCTAATCGCCTCTTCGTTTAGCCCTATGATTTGCGTTTGCACAGGTTGGCGGTTAGGCGGTGGCGTTTTAATCACGCTTAAATCTCGTGCTGCCATCAGCGAGAATTGCAAAGTACGCGGAATCGGTGTTGCCGTAAGCGTAAGCGTATCCAGATGCGCACGCAGGGTCTTTAATTTATCTTTGACAGACACCCCGAATTTATGTTCCTCGTCTATAATTAGCAAACCTAAATCTTTATACTTGATTTTATTGTTCACCAATTGATGTGTCCCGATAATGATATCAATTTTCCCCGCTTCTAAATCCTTTAAAATTGCGTTTTTTTCCTTGGTGGTTCTAAATCGGTTAAGATACTCCACACGCACGGGAAAGTCTTTTAAACGCTCTTTAAATGTGTTATAATGCTGAAAAGCCAAAATAGTCGTAGGCACCAAAATCGCCACTTGCTTGCCATCGGTTGCTGCCTTGAATGCCGCACGCACCGCTACTTCAGTTTTGCCAAAACCTACATCACCACACACGAGCCTGTCCATTGAACGACTGCTTTCCATATCGGCTTTTACATCTTCGGTGGCTTTGAGCTGATCTGGCGTGTCTTCGTACATAAAAGATGCCTCCAGCTCGTTTTGCAAATATGTATCTGGCGAAAAGCTAAAGCCTTTTTCCATTTTTCGTTTGGCGTAAAGCTTAATTAAATCAAAGGCGACTTCTTTTACTTTTCGTTTAGTTTTATTTTTAAGATTTCGCCATGCGGGCGAACCTAATTTATTGATTTTTGGCTCTTTGCCGTCTTTCCCGTTGAATTTGCTAATTTTATGCAGCGAGTGAATGCTCACATACAGCACATCGTTGTCTTGATAAATAAGCTTAATGCTTTCCTGCATTTTACCATTGACATCGATACGCTTGAGCCCGCCAAATTTCCCCACGCCGTGGTCTATATGCGTAACATAATCGCCCACTTGCAATGCCGTAAGCTCTTTGAGCGTAATGCTCTCGCTTTTAGAGAATTTATTTCTTAAATTAAATCGATGATAGCGTTCAAAAATTTGGTGATCGGTAAAGCAACAAATCTTAGCATCATGATGAATATAGCCCTCGTGCAAAGTGCCTAAAACAGGCGTAAAATGCACTTCCTTGCCCATGTCTGAAAAGATTTCCTCAAAACGCTGAATTTGCTTTTCTCCCGAACAAAAAATATAGTTTTTATAGCCCTGCTCATGTTGTTGCTCAAGGGTTTCTATCAACAATTCAAATTGTTTATTAAAGGTAGGTTGCGGCGATTGGTGCAACTCAAAAACATCAACTGGAGTAAATAAAGTTTGGTGCGAAAATTCAATTAAAAATTTATTTTTTAACTGATTTTCAATCTCTTCTGCTGTGTTAAATAAATCTTCGGGCGACAAATGCTGGATTTCTCCCGATAAATTTTCAAAATTTTCTTGGGCTAAATCAAAGTTTTTGGCAATATGATCTTGCGATAAAATCAGATTTTTGGCAAATATCAAAGTGCTTTTAGGCAAAAAGTCTAAAAAAGATTGTCTTTTCTCGGTCAAGGTTTTGTTTTCCATGTTAGGAATCACCGTAAAACTATTGACTTTCTCCACCGAAAGCTGACTCTCTAAATCGAATTTTCTGATGCTTTCTACCTCATCACCAAAAAACGAAATTCTATACGGCTGGTCATCTGAAAATGAGAAAATATCCACAATTCCGCCTCGCACTGAAAATTCGCCAGGCTCAGTCACAAAATCCGTGCGATGAAAATCATATGAAAACAAAACTTCGTTTAAAAACTCTACCGAAAGCTTCTCTCCTACTTTGATTTTCTGCGTTTTAGTGTTCAGTGTTTTTTTGGTAACTACCTTCTCGGTCAGTGCCTGTGCGGTGGTTACCATAATATGTGTTTTGGTTGAATTGGCTAATTTATTGAGCACTTCGGTACGCAACACCACATTGGCATTATTGGTCTGTTCAATCTCGTAAGGACGACGATGAGACGCGGGAAAATATAACACTTTTTCTTTCCCAAACACGCTTTCAAGTTCGTTGAGTGTATAAGCCGCCTCCTCGGTATCGTTAAAGATTAAAAGTATATTTTTCTTGGTTTGATTAAAAACCGCCGCCGTCAAAAGACTAAAATACGAGCCCACCAAGCCCTTGATTTGCAGATTGCTATGTGCTTGTTTTTCTACAAATTGCACGAGCGAATGCACCAAATCGCTAGATTGATGCTCATTATACCACTGTTGGATTGTAATTTCTTTCAAAACGAGACAAAGATACGGCATCACGATTGAAATGCCACAAAATAGAGCATAAGATTACAAAAAAACAAGTGATTATGTCGTGATATTCTATAAATTAGATTAATCTTTTAGCCTAAATTTTATAAGGGGTAATACAAAAAATGCAGTGCGAAATAGTGATAAATAAAGGGAGGTCGCAAAACCCTACCGTTATTTATCGCTATTTTACCGCTATTGAAACGATATTTTTTATCTTACTAAATAACGATACAGCCGTTAAAACCGCTATTTTAGTACTAAAATAGCCGCTTATTCCGATATTACATCATTGTATTTATCCTTATTGAGGCTTTTATTAAGGCGATGGCGCTTATATCCCTTGCCAGTACATCTTTTGGCTGGAGGTGCTGGTTTTGGCTTACAAGTTTTAAATACTCTCCCCCTAACTCGGATTTTTGAACATATTTAACGGTAATATATTCTTCCCACTCATCTACACGATAGGATAGTAAGTACATTTCTCCGTAAAAAATTGAATCTAAGGGCATTTCTTTATATAAAACAATATCGCCGCTTTTAAGCAGCGGATACATACTATCTCCTGTAACAAAGATAGCCCCGTCGCATTTAGGCAGGTTAGGGATCTTAATGGTGTCTAATATTGCGGCGGAAGATTTACCGCCGGAAAAAAGCTCTTTTAGCCCCATAGTGGCCTCAAAATTATACAGAGGCACTTCTTGTATATGGCTAAGCGCATCTCGTGTTTTGCGATTAGTGGGCAGGCTACTGATAGCATAAGCCCTTTCTTCCTCATTGAAAAAAGCAACATTCTCGTTTTCCTCTTCATTTGTTAGTAAATTTTGCACATTTCGTTTTCTAACATTTTCACTAACATTTATACTAACATTTTTTTTGTTAGTATTTTCTGCATTTTTGGTTTTTTCCTCTTTTTCCGAAGTGTAACCTTTTTTGAATTTTTCGTTTGTTACACTTTTGGTTATACTTTGAGTTATACTTTTATTGTATAACTTTTTTTGCACATTTGGTTTTTGCCCAATCACCATTTCTCCTATATCATTTAAAAGCCAATTAAGATTAATTTCAAACTTATTTGAAATATCATTTATTATGTCTATTGATGGTTTCTTATTTGGGTCTTTAAGTCTATTAATCTTTTCGGAAGAGGTATAACCTAAGCCGTTTATTGAAAAATCGTTTATAGAATTATATCCGTAGTACTCAGATATTTGTATTATTTTTTCAAATAAGTTTGATTTTTTGTCTCTCATTTGTTTGTGTGTTTCAAATAAGTTTGTGTATTTGCATTGTCAATTTAAAGCAAAGGTATGAATAAAAATAAAACACTCGCCAAGGCTATCAAAGAAAAACATCAGACGCCTTACCAAAAGCTGGCGGAAGCCTTTAATACTTCGCCTATATATATTGGACAAATTGCACGAGGCGAAAGAATGCCTATCAGAGGCAAAGGGCTTAAAATAAAACAGGAATTAGAGAAACTTATAAATCAATAAAAAATGAAAAAGTGGTTATTAAAAAAAGTGTTTAGCGTAAAAGTAGAAGTATGCGCTAGATGGAATGATGTGAGGCTCTCAATGGTGAGGGAAACGCTGTGTGTGTTCGGTGTCGGGGTTTACTCCCGTTATAGAGAGGCTAATTATAGTGATATTGAAAGGTATTTAGGGATTTAAAAAATTTAATTATGACAAAGAAAGCGAAGAAACTACTAAGAAAGCTCCACAAAGAATTAAATAATAAGGAGGCTTGCAATCTCTATTTGGTAATAGAAAATGCGAATACTGGAGCGTTAAAGCCTATTCTCTGCTACACGCACAAAGAGCCACTGGCTGAGGGAGAAAAAAAGGCCTTTGCGATGAAAGCAAAATTTATAACAAAAGCAGCGATAAAACCTAAGGTAATCTCTCAGGGATATGTTTATGTGCCAATAACTCCAAAGGAGTAAAATAATTACTCTATGATTTGAATTCTATGAAATAACGAAAAATATATTAATGCCTCTGAAAATCTAAGGACTTTCTGCTTATGAATATTTTCATAGTTAATTTCAATTTCGTAAAAGCCGCCGAGGTCTTCAATTTCATAAGAATTACAATGGAATGATTTGAGAAAATTTTTAATAGCCTCTAAACAAATTTCATTTTCAGCATAGGAAATAGAGCCAAATCTAAGGCAACAATGATAATTAAATTTATTCATATCACTATAATTTTTGATTAGACAGCACAAACCTAACGAAGTGGTTCGCCGTAAGGCAAATATAGTGATTTTCTCCCGACAGGCAGGCACTGAGGTTCGAGCCCCCAGCGGGAACTAAACATCAAAAGTTAAACACCCGATGAACGAACCTATTACAATAAGTAAAACACTTAATATAAATGAAAATAAGTAAACCCACTCGCAAACGGAAAGCAAGTTATCGTACTTTGAAGCGATTACTAATGTTTTATTATGATTTAACCCGAGAGAGAGTTTGGATATATATTCCTGCCAATCTTCCTCCATACTACGAAATTGCTTTAATGCGATTATTAGGAATGTTGACGAGGCAAGGATGCTCAATAATACCGTTGAGAATACTACCACAAAAAAGAGATTACCACGAGCTTCTTCTTGGACAAATGCGACAATTAATGCAAGAAAGGCGGATGAGGCGGAGACGAAGTGTTTGGCTAAATCTATTCGCAAGGATTGTATTTTTTCTTTGAGTTTTAAAAGTTGATTTACAGCTTCATAAAACTGATTATTTTCCATACGATTAAAATTTATAGTTCACAACAAATGTATGGAAATTTCACCTAACGGAAAACTACTCCGTTAGGTTTCCCGAAAAGCATACACCGTGAGGCAGGTACACGGCGGGAACAAAATTTAAAAATATTTAATCTAATGAAATCAACTCAAAAGTATAGCTGGATAAAGAGCAAAAATTCCGGTATAAGCTTGAAAATAGGACCATATCGTCTGCATTTGCACATTGGAATTTTAGCAGAAAAGTGTGTTCAAATTTCGGAGGAAGATGCCAGCAAAGATATTGAACGCAATGATAATCAGGAGCGTGTTGAGCAGCTTCTTTTGAGTGTTTGTACACTTCCGCGAAAAAACGCTCAGCGTGCAAAGTGTTCATTAAAGTCATAAACTTTTTTACATCAGAGAAAGTGTGTGATTTTTTATCCGACAGATAAGAAATTTTAAATAAGAGCATAATTGTTTTTTTACAAAGATATAATAAAATGCAACTACAACAAGGCGACATATTGATAAGAAAAAATACAGAGGGCGACACGCTGTGGGTCTCTGAACGCCTTGTTGTTCAAACTTGTGCTCTGTCAAATGACTACTTAAAATTTGTAAGAAGTAAATATAAAAAAAGCGTTCCGGCTTGTTACCATAACCGAGACACCTTTCCGGCAACAGGAAAGGCTTGGCGCTGGGCTCGAATAAATCATCAGTTTTACTATGATTACGACTTTTTGCCGGATAGAGTGCCTAAGCACTACCGTTCGCAATTTGGCACCAAGGAGGCTTTAAAAGAGCTTTTAAAGGAGTTTCAAGCCGATGAGAAAAGAGATTTAAAGCAGTATGCCAAAGAGGAAATTATGCGCGCGGTGCGTGGGCAAATATCGGCGGAAAATATGCGATATTTCCAATTTCATGCGCCGGTAGGCTTTAACGCTACCAAAGCAATGGAATTGGCAGAGGCAATGGCTTGGTTAAATTACATTAAACTCAATTATGAATTGGGGGATTTTAAGCATTTAGGCATACGCCAAAAGCAAGAGTTTTTGCAGTTATGTGCTGAGATTTTGGCACCTCGTAATTTAGAGGGGCTAAGCATAGGCAATGCCCATAGCTTACGCAACAAAATAAGCGAGTTTCCATTAAGCCTTGCGGAGCAAAGAAATTACTTGATTTCTGCCAAATATGGCAATGATAACGCCCGCGTGGTGGGTAAATGCGAGCTGGTAGATGAAAACACAGGCGAAATTTTGCCTTTTGATGCGCACGAAGCCGTGATGTATGGGGCGTATATGAACCCTTTTGGTACGAGTAAGCAATCCGTGGCAGCGCTGTATGATAACTACTATATCCCAATGATAACAGAGCTGGGCTATGCGCCACTCTCTCGCAGGACTTATAATAAATATGTAGCGCGTTGGGATAATCAATTCTTGGGCAAAGAAAGACACGGCAAGGACTGGTATAAAAAGAATGTTTTAACCTATGTACCTACCAAAAAACTAGAATACGCCCACTCGCTGTTTACCGCAGATGGTTCTGGACTACTTGCTTACCGTGTAGGGAAAAGAGTGTATAAGCTCTATGTGATGATGATTACCGATGTGGCAAGCCAGTGTATAGTAGGTTGGTCGGTGGCGAGCAAAAAAGGCCACGAGGAAACTTACGAAATGCTGGAAAAAGCCCTAAAAATGGCTGTAAGAAACAGCGAGGGGCTTACGATGTTTGAATTCCTGAGCGATAACCACGGCGCTTACACGAGCCAAGAGAGCAAGGCGCTCCTTAACCTCGTATTTCATAAGGTGCGCACGATAGAAAAAGGAAACTCGCAGGCTAACCCAGCGGAGATGTCTTTCAGATTAGTGAAACAATCACTCAAAGCACTGCCAAACTTGGTGAGCAGTAGCTGGAAAGTAGGTATTGAGGGCATGGCTAATCCTGATTATTTAGAAATAGAGGAATTACCAACCTACGAGGAGGCTATTTTGCAATTTGAAGAGTGTGTAAAAATGTGGAATAATAGCCCAAGACGAGGGAATAAAGAATTAATCCCAGCTAAGATATTTCGTGAGAGAAAACATATAGAATGCCAGTATATGGATAAGCGCATATTGCGCCGCTTATTTGGCAATCATACGCAGGCAGATATTAGCTATATGCGCGGCTTTGTGAAAGTGGAAAAGGTAACAGGCTACAACCGCCAAACCTATTTATTTGAAATTCCAGACTATGTAAACACAGGGGTGGAAATTTTGGCCAAGGCCACAGGTTACGCCAAGCGCGTGAATGTAAAAATAGTATGGGACGAGGAAATGGCCGACTTATACACGCTAGACGATGTATACATTATGAGCTGTCCTGCTGCCGAATTAGCCGTACAATCGCACGCGGAGGCCGATATGGATACGAATATAGCACTGAGCAAACATTATGAGCGAAAACTTGCCCACGAGGAAAAGGCAGATGCATTAAGAGATGAGATAGGCTCTATTTATAGCGAATTACCTTACTCCCACGCAATGAAACTGGGAGGAAATAAAAAGAGCTATAACACCGCAATGGTATTGCAGGAAAGTGAAAGCCTAAGCGAAAAAGAAAAGATAAAACTAAAAAGAGAAAGAATAAAGCGGGACTTCAAATGGTAATCCCGCCCTATAAAATAAAACCATATGACAAAATTAAGCATTTTTCAAAAAACAGAGCAAATTCCAGTAGCCGTAGAGCGCTATATGGAAAACACCGGCGCCAAACAGCCTGATGTGGCAAAAATTAGCGGTGTGGGGTTAACCTATGTAAATCAAATATTACAGCGTAAAACGCACATAGGCAAAACAGCCATTAAAGATGTGTATTATTTAGGCCTTGCCAAAGCGATAGGCTTAGATATTCGAGTGAGCTATTGGCAGCATTTTGATACCGCTAACTTTCAGCAAATCATTAACAAAATAAAAGAAGTGCGCGAGAGCGGAGAGCGTGCCACCATTGATGGCGACACCGGAAGCGGGAAAACCCACGCCCTGCGCCAATACATTACGCGCTACCCCAACAACACCTTTATCGTAACCTGTTCGGCGGTGGAAAATGCCAAAGAATTTGCCGTGAATATTGGCGAAGTGGTAGGCGTAGAAACCTTTGGAACTGCCGGAACCATCATCAAAAAAGTAGTCAAAAAACTATTGATGTGCGACAACCCCATTTTAATCATAGATGAGGCCGAGCATATAGGCAAAAAGACAGGTTACATTAACATTATAAAGACTTTGGCCGATGGCTTAGATGGAAAAGTAGGCTTCCTGCTGGTGGGAATGGGCATCAATGAAATTTTAAAAAAAGGCTACGAGCGCAACAAGCAAAATTTTAGACAAACTGCCCGTCGATTTGGTAGAAGAGAAAATTTAATCACAGATATAACAGAAGATATAGATAAAATCTGCTCTACATTGGAGCTTAGCCAAACAGTGGCTAATTGGCTAAAAAAAAGAGTGCAAAACTTTGGCGATTTAGAAATCATTATCAAAGATGCTTTTGCTGAAGCTGAAAAAAGCAACCAAGCGGTAAATGTTGAACTATTAAACACTTTATATATATGAAAGATATTCTCAATTTATTGCGGCTAGATAGTTTGTATAAATTTTTGCCGCATGTAGACAGATGCTTGCTTCATCAAAAAAACGAGCAGACCATTGAAAAGTACAAATTTCATCTCGAGGCACTACGCAAACTTGGGTGGAATGTGCCCGAGTTTTCTGTACTAAGAGAGGGGGAATATGGATATTTCTTTGCCCGCAAAACAGATGATGGTTTTGAGAGTGAGGAGCGCTATGCCAAGGAGTTTAAAGGGCTTTATTGTGAATTTTTAAACTTACTGTATGAGCTCAAAAGATAACACAAGACGATATTACCTGCACTGTGTATTGAAGCATAAGCATGGTGCCGTTGTGAAAGCAAGAAAACGCTTTGTGTGCGTGGCTTGGCAAGATGCCAACCAGCCAAAAGTGCAGGAGTTATTAAACAAATATCAATACACAATCCAAACAGAAATAAGATGAGCAATAAAATTAAAATTCAGCGTGTGCATAGCCAGTATTATGTAGTAAATGGCAAAGCATTTATTCAGAACGAACAGGGAGAATGGGTAACGCCATTTGATGTAGCTACAGAAGAAGAAAAAACAGCATTTAAAAACTTTTTAAAACAATTTTAAAACACAAATACAATGATAAGAATACTTGAAGTAGTAAAAAAAGTAAATGTAAAATATCTCTTAGCTGAATGTGGCGCGAGATATTGGGAAGATGCCACTGTAGATGGGATTGAAGACACTAATGGAGATTTGATTCCATGCAGGGAAGGAGCTTTTTGGAAGCCATTAATTGATATAGACAAAGGAATTATTGTCAATTGGGAAAAGGGCAAGACAGCAAAAATTCATTACAAAGTATGCGATAACGGAACTTATACCCTTTTAGATGAAAATAAGGAAGTAATAACTAAAATTAGTGGCTATGTACCAAAAATAATGTGTCCAGGAGATACAGGTTTTGGGGACTATGTAATAATGAGAGTAGACGGAGAAGGGAAAATAGATAAATGGGGTCTCTATCCTCCTCCACTATCAGAATTTTTAATATATATCTAAAAAAGAATAAAAATCATGAACGAAACAATAACAAAAAAGATGGTTCAAGAGTTTTTCCTCAAAGCGTCAGTCAAAGAGGAGAAAGACACTTTTAAAATTCACGCAGAGGAATTGAAACTGGAAGATTTAGCGGAATTTCACTTCACCTACAGCAAGTTTGGAACCTTGAAACGCAGCGGAACAGGTATAACATTAACGATTAAAAAATAAACACAATGGACGCAAACCCAATTAAAAAATTAAGTAAAGGCGAATTGAAAAAACTATTCGCCGAAAAAATTGAAGAATTAGAAAGCATTTTAAATGCAGAAGAAGTAGAACCACGATGCAGAGCAATTGCTATCACCAATTTGCAAACTGCTGAAATGTGGATAAATAAAGGGATTTATGGAAAAAAAGAAGATAATTTGAAAAAATAAACACAATGGAAAAATTTGCAATTATTCACGAGACCGAAGAACACGGACAAATACTGATAACTAAAACAACAGAAGACGGGAAGTATTTTATTAGAATTACATTCATCCTATCAGAGGCAACTGCTGAAATAAAGATAGAAGTGCCAAATGAAGAAATGATGAATGAAGTTTTTAATGACAGCTATGACAAAGAAAAAGCCGCGAAAACAGTGTCTAACATTAAAAAAGAATATAATTTATGAGCTTAGAAAATTTAACCGATGAACAACTAGCGGCTGAAATTAAACGCCGCAAAAGACAACAAGAAGAAGACAGAAAAGCCTATAAGGCATTGGTAAACGACAATGTACCGCGAATAGCGGAAACATTGAAGACTTTAAGCCAAAATATTAGCCAAGTCAAATTGTTTGCCTTTGAGAGCTTAAAAATTCTCTTGGAAACTAAAAACGAAGTGTTTGGCGTGAGGGACACCCAGCAAAGCCACACCTTTACCGATGAAAATGGCAATACCATTATTTACGGGTTCCGCGTGATAGACAACTGGGACGACAGTGTAACCGCTGGTATTGAGAAAGTAAGAGATTTTTTGCAGAGCTTGGCCAAAGATGATAACTCCGCCAATTTGGTGAAAGTAATCCAAAGGCTTTTAAAGCAAGATAGCAAAGGCAATCTGAAAGCCAGCCGAGTGATTGAGCTCACTAAATTAGCTGAGGAAATCAATAACGAGGAGTTTATAGACGCCGTGAATATCATTCGCCAATCCTACAAGCCACAGCGTTCTGCCTTTTTTGTGGAGGCAAGTTGTACTGACGCACAAGGCAAAAAAGTAAGTATTCCACTTTCTATATCTGCGGTGGACTTTCCAGAGGGAACCGACATTGACGGCTTGTTCCCTGTAAACGAAAAATACGAGAAATGATTATGACAGGATTTGTATTGACCGTTGTGGCTATTTTTTTTACCACTGCGGGGTTTGTTTTAGGCTTTTTGCAAGCTGTCATTCATCAAAAAGAAGATGATAACGAGGAAAATTTCACTAATCATTAAAAATAAAAAAACAAAAAATGAAAAGAAAGGCTTACAGAGTGAAATTGGGCATAAAATCAACCGTTAAGGGTGTGGTTTACAACCCAAACTACACGATAGGGATAGTTTTATCAACTAGTGAAAAAGAGGCAGGGAAATATGCCGTCAATACCTTTCAAAGTTGGCTAGACAACAGAGGGGAAAATGCGAAAGTTTCACTTAAATATGTTAAGGCTTTGCCCTCCTCATTTATTCTTTGCGACTGATAGGTGCAACACCCCGATAGGCAAGCTCCGAGGTTCGAGCCCTCGGCGGGGACAAATTAAAAAACAACAACATTATTATGCCACGCAAAAGAGAACGAGAAAAAGCGCTAAAATTTGACGGCGTTCCGCTTACACCAGAAGCTGTCAGAAAGCTGGAGCGAGACAAAGCCTTGAAAGCCTTGGCTAAAGCCAAAGAATTAGAGCAAGAGAAATTTCAACTTGGATTTAAGTATAAAAGAATAGACAGCAAGACTTACAAATTAAAATAAATATTAAGAAATGAAACTATATAAAATTACACTTTCAGAACCCGACTTTGCCGACAGAAGTATCTACGAAAAGTATGTGGCAGCAGAGAGCCTAGAAATGGTTGCCAAACGCTTTCCAAATGCCGAGAAAATCGAATTTATAGACACTATATTCATAATTAGAGAATGAAAACAATAGAAAAAATACAACAAATAGTAGCCAATAAAGGTGTTTCGGCGGTTGATTTGGCACTCAATGTATCGGCGATGAGCGATGGCAGAACCACTTTGCTGGAGGAGCTTAACGAAAAAGAGCTAACCCTTTTGCTTAAATGCTATGCGCCTAAGGCTAATTTAAATGATTATGTAACACATTTAGAGATTGAAGATGAGAAGAAACGCCTGCGCTCTATTGTGCTTAAAATAGCTACTAAAATTGGCGTGCATAATCCTGAAAGCTGGGCACCATTTAATAACTTTATGCTTAAAAGTAGCATTCTGCATAAGCCTTTAAAAGACTATGATTTAGAAGAATTAAAAGAGCTTGTAAAACAATTTAAATCTATGGAAAGGAAAGAAGATGCTTATCGCAAAGTAGCAGGTTCTAAGCCTTGGTTTAGAAAATTAGGAGGAAAACCTAGCGAAAATTAAAGACTATGGAGAAAGTAAGCATTAGCCTAACTCCAGAGCAATTAAATGCTATGTTAGCTAGTTTAAACGAAATACCCCATACAATCGGCGATACGCCCGCACAAAGAGCCGTGCAAAGTATTTTTGATGAAGTGCTCACCAAACTATATAAGAAGCAAATAGACAAGCGGAATGAGCCACAAAACAAAGCCTTTAAGCTAAAATTAAAGCACCACGAGGCTTATGCGCTCTCTGAAATGTTATTGCACACGCGCGAGCTTTTGCCTCCGCATTTTTTCTTTGAAAAGAACGCTATTTTACAAATTAATTTCCAAATTTCTGAACAGTTATAAAATATATTTTTGTAGCCGCTTGATAAATTCAAGAGGCTTTTTTATTTTTGGGGAAAATTAAGTTATGAAAAAGTGTTTACTATTATTTGTTGGATTAGTTTCCGCCATGGCATACTCTCAAGAGAAACCATTCAAGGATTTAGACAGTTTATCGTTTAAAAAAGCGATAAGTGAAATTACAAGTGTTTCGGCTAATGGCTACAAACAAGATACTATTGTTGGGGATCATATTTATTTCCGAAAACAGGGAGAGGAAAATCCATTTTTAATAAAATATTACAAATACAATAAGGGAGAAAACAAAGATTTGGGTGTTGCAGGTGTTCCCGTTTATTCAATTAATGAAGTGGTAGGTGAATTTAAATTGGTTTTCCCAATTTTACAGCAATTTTTTAACCCAAATGCAGATGCTGAAAAAATTCTAAAAGAAAGAGGGAAATTTACAACAAAGTATAGTATAAGGAAATGGTACGACCTTTGGATATTAAGGTTTTAAACCTAAAAACGCCAATTTGCTTGGCGTTTTTTTTTGTTTTATTTTTGTACTATGCCTACTTTACAAACCAGCAAGCGCCATCAAACCCTTAGACTTTACGCCTGTGTGCGTGAGGAATATGCTCGTTTGAGTAATATAACCGCTTATGGTAAACAGAAGTATACACACGAGTATATAATTAGTGAGCTTGCTCAGAAGTTTTTCAGATCTGAACGCACGATTGAAAACATTATTTTCAATCGGGTGTAACACTTAGAAAATAGCTATCTTCACTCTCTATATCGGCTTTTATTTGAGTGTCTTCATAATATTTCTCTGCACTGGAATCATTAAGTATACATTCAAAAGAAACTTTGTACAAATTTCCCGCTCCGCCTGTGTCTATTGGCGCAAAATCTATCCTGCGCATAGAGCTGTAATTGTTGCCCTCGCTGGCGTGAAAAATGCCGTGTAAGGTCTCCAAAGATTGAGTGAATGCCAAAGCTCCCTCTTGGTTATATGCTCCTTGAAAAGTATCTAAATAGGTCTCATAAAATAGATAAAAATCCACCTGTAAATGCACGAGCTGCACGCGCTCGGCGGTATCTTCTATCCTTGCGGAGCGAAGCCCTATAAATACAGCGGGAGTATTAAAACGATGCTCATCCGCTAAAAAGGAGACTTGATTGTGCCAGAGGTCTACCCAGCTAATTTGAGGCATTTTATCGGTTATTTTTTCTGCTAATTCTTTGTAAAGGTCTTGCCAGTTTTCCATATTATTTTAAGTTTAATTTTTTGTACGCTTTTTTTATTTCATCAAGAATGATATTATTTATTTTTTTATCCAAAACTTTGCTTTCTCCGATGTATTGGCGTTTTGGAATATGCACACTTAAAAAATCTTTTTTTGTGATAGCCATACGCTTATATCTTTCTTCTCCAGTTTTCTTATACATTGCCCAGAAGTATTTACGCATTTTTTTGGTTACGGGTATGGTAATATTACCACCCTCGTTATGTATAGCAGCATAGGGAATCCCCTCGCCTGCGGAAATAATAACCTGCTCAAAATCTGCACGGCTTATTTTAATGCTATTTTTGAGGGTATAGGACAGCGAGAGCATTTTATGGGGGAGAGTATCTTTTCGCTTAGGCCAAGCGATAAAAGAATTAGCCGTAAACCCCTCCTTGATAAAGCTTTTCATAAAGTGATTGCGTGCTTCTTCTGCTACCCTTTGGGGCAGACCTTGCAGCATTTCTTCTGCCATTTTCATAAAATCCGGTACTTGGTTTTCTTCCATTTTAAAAAGTTTTTAATGGTATTTTAAAAATTGTTTGTATATTTGCGGTATACTTAAAGTTCGCGAGGTAAAAGTCAAGAATATGTCAGTATATAAAAGCAGCTCATTATGGGTTGCTTTTTATATTTATAACCTCTCCGTTTTTATGGATAAAGATTTCTTTTATCATCGGAAAAGTTTTAAATTTTTTGACTGCCTCATTTCGTACTTCTTCGATTGTCAAAGGACACGAATCTAAATCAAAAACAATGCACTCGCATCCTTGTTCTTTCGCAGAACGATAAGTGTTTCTAAGGTTTTTAACTTGAGAAGTTTTAATAGCTTTTCTATCGCCAATCATTCCCTTTATTTCAAGTTCAGGGTTTTTGTGTCCTTCTAAAATATTAGAATCCAAATGAGCTCGAATATTAACGCTAACACCTAACTTATCTGCAATAATTGAAGCGGTTTTAAAATTATCCTCAAAATCGGCAGGGTCTGCAAAAGGGCTTACCTTTACCTGTGCGCCATTTTCGGCGGTGTATGCCAATTCTTTGGCAGCTGCAAGTTTGCTGTATTCAAAGGCTTTTTTGGTTTCGCTGCCAGCGTTTTTAAAGAGTGCAAAATATGGGTGCGGTTTGCCCTTGTTTTCGGCGGTTTCCTTAAATATTTCGCCACTTATACCTACATTGCCCCTAAATTCTTTGGGCATTTCCTTTTCGTTTAGCGTAGGTATATCCTTTTCATCTGTAGGCTTTTCGGCGGTTTGCACCACATAACAACGACAACGCCAGCCATTAGGCGGATAGTGTGTTTTCCAAAAGTCGCTGTCCAAAGGAGCAATAATACCATTTAACAAGCGGTGCGGTTCTCTTACCCTATTATCACCTTGCGTTTTGTACTTCAAATTTGGATACAAATCTTTGTTATTTTGATACTCGTCCCAATTGGCCGCATGGTAGCCTGCTTGCTTAGCGGTTTGCCACTCTGCCTGTAGGTAGTTTTTGTTGTATCGTGGGTTGAGTTTCAATACCTCGTTTTTAAAACTGTCAAAGGTTTCGCCTTTATTGGAGTTTAATATTTGGTTAATTTCTTCCAGTAGGGTATAAGTTTTCGCACCGGAAAACTTAAACAGATTTTGGCGCATTTTCAGCGTTTCCGGACTAATGCCGTTGGTGGCTCCGTGCACCTTGAAATTAGAGCTGTCAAATCCCTCTGTAAAACCGCCTTTCAATTCTTCGTAAGTGTTTAAAATGTAGGCATTGTCCAGCTCTCCGGCTTTGAGTTTCCCCTCGTACCTGTCCTGTGCTATTTTAGCCATCACTTTTAGCCAATCGGATAAATCCAATGCAGCATTAAAGCGTTCAATATCGCTCTGGCAGGTATCACAATCGCAATGCTCTCCGTGATAAAGATTGGCTAAAGCTCGGTGAGTTAATTTGAGTTGCCACTGGGCGTTTTTGTCATTTTTTTTTTAGGCTCTCCCTCCTCAAAGGCTGGAAAAGAATTGTTTTTGATGCCTAAAATTTTAAGCCCTGTTATCTCCTCAATTTGTTCTGGGTTGAATTCAAATTGATAGCCAAGTTTTGCGACCATTTCGCAGACTTTATCGGCGGTTAGGGTTTCCTCCTCGTCCCAATCGAAATACAAGTTTTCTAAAGGTTTGTACACGGGCGAAAGTTTAACTAATAAAGGGATAAGCTGTTTGTTAATCACATTTTTAACTAAAATTCTATCCGATACAAAACGAGCATTAGCCAATTCATATTGCACCTCTACACTACCGACAAAACCTTTTTCATCTGTTAAGCCTGTACCGTCCAAAAATCGTTTAGAAATTTCGTTATCTGCCCTTTTAATCAAAGTATCGAAAGTTTCGCCACTATTTGAATTAGAAAGGTTTGGAATGTCAAATTTTTCAGCCCCACGCGCAATCATAAAGCCATTTCTTTTAAAATTTGTAGCCATTTCAAAAAGTTCAAGCATACGGTTGTCGTCCTCGCGCTCTGTGGTTATGAATAAAGGCGGCACGCCGTATTTATCAATAAAATCAAGCCACGAGCCTAAGCCTAATTTTTTAGCTATGATGATGGGAGCCGTTTGGGCAAACATGCCTAAATCGTTGTAATCTTTCCCCACTTGTATGTAGTAATTTGCCAGCTTACCCTCACGATAAGCTAAGCCTTTTTCATCTCCTGCCTCTGCTAAGATGATGCCTTTCATCGGATTAAAGTTTGCCTGCGGAATTTCGTTTATTTCTTTAAGCTCTCCGTTGTTATCAAGCTCAAACAACTCAATGAGTGTGGTTCCTTGAAATTTTGACATAATGGCAAGTTTGATGAATTCTTGAAACCAAACGCTCTCTAAAAGAGTTTTAGCCTCGTCCACACGCTCATTGTTGGTATTGAACAATGCAAATGGCATCTGCTGCGTTTTAGCAATACGAGTTTCTACTACCGAAGCCAAATGATTATCTTGCAGCATATTTTCATAGAGTGCTTGTAAATTTTGTTTGTTTGGATTTTCGGGGTCCGTAGCAAGCATTACCGCCATTTTCCACGATTGTAGATTTTCTACTCGTAAAAGCTTAGCTTGATGTTTTATAATTTCAGAGGGGATATTGCTTTGATTGCTGGCCAATGCTCTGAATTTGTTTAAATCGGTATAGCTGGCTTTTCTTAAAAAGAAATTTTGAATGCTATTTAGTATTTTATTTTTCATATATAAAAGTCTGGATTAGAAAGATTACCATATAATATTTTTGAACGATCTGTGGTGCTAGATTTAGGGGGCAAGTTATCTAGAGATAATCTACCAGAGGCTAATTTGTCTAGCTCTTTGTCTGCCCACTCTTTTTGTTCTTTGCTTACATTGCTAAGTTTTCTATACGCATTGCGATGCTGAATATCCCAAAGCACAAGAAAGGTTAAAATACGCTCTAAATAAGCATTTTTAATCGGATTGGTTTCGTCAAAAATAGCCTCCACATCATAGTAACTGCCAAGTAAGGTTTTAATAATGGCTATATTTTCTGCCTCGCACTGGTCAAGGGCTTTTTCAAAGTCTTTGGAGCTTTCGTCAATGATGCGCTCAAAAACATGGCTTTTTAGGTTGTCTTTATTTAGATATATCATTTTACCACTCGTTTGTTCGTTTGTATTTGCCCATTAGAAATTTACTTTTTCTAACAGGGGTAAATTTTTCAAGTTCGGAGATACATACCTCCAATGCGTCTGGAAAGTCGTCGTGTACTTTGTAGCCAGGCTCAATTCCTTTGAGTTGTGCTAAGCCTACTTGAAAATGCTTGTTAGGCTTTAATTTTTCATTGAAATAAATCCGTGCATTTTGGAAATAGGGTTGCAGGGTGAGGATTCTGTTTAGCTTATCCACCTTTGGTAGTTGCTTTTTCGTGATATTAAGCTGTACACCTTTCTCGCTTTGGGTTTCCTCTAATATGCGAGAAACTTCATCGTTCCAAAATTGCGCCTCGTATTGCCAGTGGATAATAGCGGAGCTAGGTAATTGCTTTTGATAATCACAAATCCATTCTGCGGCTTGCTTCATCTTGGATTGCAGACAAAAAGTATCAATCACATAAAACTTTTTATCTTTTAACCCAGCAATCACTACAGCATTATAATCGCTATTAGCTGTTCCTGCATAAGCAATATCCCAATGTGCAATGATTGCCTCGAAGTGGTCGATGCGCGGCAGTTTGCACCATTGAAATTGCTCATCCTTAAAAATAACCCCCTCGACATATGGGCTGTTATTATACTCTGCGTTGGCAGCCAAAGTTCCGATTTCTGCTTCTAGCTCTTTGAAATAATCTGCCTCGTATTTCTGGTGCCATGTAGGCGCATAGCTAACTGGATTGTAAGCATTGACTTCGTGAACTTTCCAGTCTTTGTTTTTTTCGGCTAAAATTGTCTGTATCATTATTGGTGCAAATCGGTTATTCGCCTGTACAAATCGCCTAATGGTGCCGTCCATAGTAGGTATTAAATCTCGCAAAATCCATTCTACCATCTCAAGCTGACGCTTAGGGTTTTTTACTAATTCCTTAGTTTCAATATCATCTGCCACTATGTGTGTAGGGCGTAAGTTTTTTACCCTTAACCCTCTCACGGATTGTCCCATACCTAAAGCCTGGCCAATAAAACCACTTTTGGTAATGAAAAAACCATCTTCCCAAGTACCTTGTTGCACTTGCTCTCCAAAATCAGAAATAATTCGCGGATTGGCTTCAAATTCTGCCCGCAAGTCTTCTAAAAGTTGTTCTGCCCGTTTTTTATTATTCCCTATGATAATGAAATACATGTCTTCACCACGGAGCCAAAGCCAAAATGGAATAAAAACATTATTCCATACAGATTTTGCCAAAGCACGCCCCCACTGACAAATGCCTTTGAATGTTTTGTCTTTTAGTACCATATTTGCCCATTCCAAATGAAATTCAGAGCAATCGCAAGTAGCATAATGTGGGAAATAGTATGCGACCATATCGGCAGGATTCTTTTTAAAAAGCTCTAAGCGTTGAGCCTTTTCTTGTGCTGTTTCATAAGGGTTTGGTGCTCCCGCACTTCTTGCGAGGGCTAATTTTTGTAAATAACGCTCTATGGCAATTTTATCCTGTCGTTTCATTGATTGATATTGTTGTGTATTTAAAGTGGCTTAAAATTGATTTTAAAAGGCTTTTAAAAGATTTATTTAATTCAGTTGTTCAGACACTTCAAGGATGTGTGCTTGTTGAAAGTCCAAAGTTTTCATGTAAATCGCCTCATCATACGCACGCAAGGCTTCAAATATTTTATTTTGAATTTCTATATAAACGCTTAGGCTTATTCTGTTTTCCTTGTGAAAAGAAAGCAAAGTCTTATTCCACATGGCAATACCGTTGTCTATGCGTACAGCACTGCTGTTTAAATCTGCTAAACTTTTCTCTGCTACTTTTTTTAAATCTGCATCTAACTCATCTCTCAGTAGCTCTTTTGTTTCTTTGATTTCTTTTAGAATAGCTAAACGCTCATTAGATAGCCCATCAATCACGGCTTGTATGCGTTCAAGCCTTTCGCTACTTTGACTAATTTGGGCGTTTCGTATCTTTTTCCAGTTTCCCTCTTTAATCCAATTACAAACTGTGTTGTGTCTAACTTGCACTTGTGGATGATCAGCAATTTGTTTTGCGGTAAGGTTCTTATCCACAAAAAGATGAAAAGCGATTTGTTTTTCTTTATCCTTTGCCATGGTCTTTTTCTTTGTGGCAAAGGTGCTAAGGCTATGGCTTTTATTAAAAATCTTATCACAAAATAGGCAAAAATTACTGCCTATTTTGGAATGGCTTTTTTGCTAGGCAAATGCAGTTCTGCAACTTTGCCCTGTAATGAAACGAGAAAAATCGCACATAAAAGTAGCTAAGATTAGTCAGTCTCAATTGCAAATCCAAATTAATGGAACAATTGAGCATGATTATACAGCTAGTGAAATAAGAGCTGCACTTGAATTAAAAGCAACTACTGATATTGAAAAGGTAGAGTTATACCTCAACACGGTAGGCGGTAGTGTATATGAAGCTACAGAGATTGTAAATATTTTAAAGAAAATACCTCATGTAGAAATCATGGCTGGTGCTTTGGTAGCAAGCGCAGGGACTTATATCATGGCAAATTTTCCTGCAAAGGCCTATGCTACCTCTCAATTCATGATTCATAAGCCATCAACTTATGTGATAGGAAATGAAGATGAAGTAAAGTCTGATTTAAAAGCGTTGGAAAACTTAACTATTCAATACCGAGATGTGTATGCTAAGCGTTTTAATAAAAGCCTAGAGGAAATAGACCAAATGTGGCAAAAGGATTATTGGTTCAATGCGCAGGAGGCTAAACAAATAGGTTTAATCAATGATATTATAGATGAAGATCTGAATATAACACCACAGAGTATTGTAATGATGCAAGCCTGTGGGTGCCCTAATATTCCAAAAATACAAAATCAAAATAACGATACGATTATGAATAAAGAACAAATTATTGCCGCACTTGGAATGGCAGCAGATGCCACCGATGAGCAAATACAGAAAAAAATCGAGGAACTTAGAGCTCAAGCAGAGAATAACGAAGCGCAAAGACAAGAACAAGCTAATCAATTAGTGGATAAAGCTATCAAAGAAAAACGCATTACGGCGGATAGTAAAGAATCTTATGTGAAACTAGCTACCATTGACTTTGAACAAACTAAAAAGGCACTAGAAAGCCTATCTCCAGTAGTTGCGGGTTCTAGTTTCGTAAACAAAACGGGGAAAACCGTAACAGACCAAAGCAATTGGACCTTGGAAGATTATTTAGAAAAAGACCCCGCAGCATTTGAGGCTTTGATGGAAAACAATCCAGAAAAAGCTAGACAACTTAACCAACAATATCAAGCAAAAAAATAGAGAATTATGCCAAAGAAATCAGATAGTTTAGTATTTAAAAATGAGCTCGCCGTTACGGAGCTTATTAAGCAATTTCGCCATGAACATACATGGCTGGAAGCTGTGAAATCAAAACCACAATGGGTAGGTAATGATGTTATCAAGATTCCAATGCGTGGTGCAGCTCCTAAGGTTTTAATTGATAATAAAATTTATCCTATTAATTCTAGCCAAAGAGAGGATGGAAAAGTGGTGATTTCACTTCATAAATATGAGACTGAAAATACAGAAGTTACTACAGATGAGCTTTATGCTTTGCCTTACGAGAAAGTAAGTGATGTTCAGCAACAGCACAGAGAAACTTTGGAAGACAAAACCGCTGAACATGCACTGCATAGTATTTGTCCACAAGAAAATACAGAGAAAACCCCTGTAATAGTTACCACAGGAGAAGATGATGGTAGCGGAAGAAAGCGTCTTACAGCAAAAGACCTCATCAACTTGAAGAAAAAGTTGGACAAATTAAAAGTTCCTAAAAAGGGCCGCGTGCTAGTGCTTTGTTCAGACCACGCCACGGATTTACTGATTGAGGATTTAACCTTTAAAACACGCTACCAAAATACAGAAGAAGGAAAAATCGCAAGTAACTACTATGGATTTGAAGTGTATGAAAGCACTTATGCCCCAACCTTTAATAGCAATCAAAAGGAAGCTTTTGATGTTGTAGCGCAGGGTAAGGAGGTTTCAGTTGTATTCCACAAACAATACACAGTTAAGGCGCCAGGCACTGCAGAGCGTTACGCTATTGATAAAACTCAGAACCCTAAATACAGACGCCACGAGATTGGATTTGAAATTCACTGGGTGTGTGTAGCTATTAAGGATGAGGGAACTGCAGTTATCCAATCTGGATCGTAAAGAAAATAAAGCCCCATTAGAAATAATTAGCAGATAGCTTAAGCCTTTTGGAAACTATCAAAAAGAATGGGGCTTTTAAAAATTATTTAAAGCCATTTTAAAATACAAGAACATGAAAAAAATACTCAGTTTAATTAATCTAATTGGGCTCGCTAAAGCTCTTTTTGAGAAAAATGAAAATTTGGAAAAGCTTTATGCCACCGAAGATGGGCAGTTTTTCGAAGATGAAAATCGTGCTTTGCTACATGCTGAAAATAGCAAAATGAAAATACATAAAATCCTGAGAGCTGTTGCTCTATCAGCAGTTACAGGTAAAAAAACAATGCCTGCCAACAAACAAGAAAAGGTAGAAGAAACTACGGGAGAAAAAGAATCTGCACAAGAAAGTGGCAATGATGAAGAATCTGATCAAGTTGTAGAGCCATCTCCTGCCGCAAAAGAGGTAGAAGGCAAAGAAAAAGCTACTCCTGAAACAAAATCAAAAACCACAAAATAATATAACCTATGGGACACTTACAGGGTTTTGAATTAAAGAAATTAGAGGGCAGCTTAGGTCGTTTGTCAAACAATGCAGATAATAGTTTTTTACTCATTGGTGCTATGCCCGTGGACACTACAACTATGCAGCATGGGCAAGCCTACCGTCTATTGCAAGTAGAAGATGTTGAAAAATTAGGAGTAAATGAAAGTTTTGATGCCAATAAAAAAGTTTTGGCACATTATCATATTTCGGAGGTGTTCCGATTGGCGCCAGATACAGAGCTTTTCTTTTTACCACTACCAACTGGAGCTAAATTGCAAGATAAAGCTACGGAGATTTTAACCACGCTAAGAGAATTAAAGAAAGTAAAAGGCATTGCTGCTTTTGGCTTTACAAATGACTTAAGCACTCTAGCAGGCGAGGTTGAAGCCTTGCAAACTAAAATTGTAGAAGAAGCTAAAAAAGATGGAATTTTATTAGATTTTGTACTTGTTGAGGGCAAAGGCAAGAATAGTCTTAAAATTGCAAATTTAGAAGATTTAAAAACAAAGAACGCATCTCAAATATCTGTAATCATTGGGCAAGATAAAGCCATTGCAGATTTAGATACAGACTATAAGTACCATGCATGTATAGGTGCAGCATTAGGTATGTTATCCGTTCGTAGTGTAGCTGAAAATGTAGGCTCTGTAGATATTGAGAAAAAACCAAAAAATGTGCGTACTTATAACACCTACCCCTTAACAAATGAAGCCTTAGGTAAATTTGTAAAAGTAGCATTCAGTACAGGTGAAAGCATTAGTGAAGTGAGTACCCAAAGCCAGCAAGATTTAAACAATAAAGGTTATATTTTTGTAAGTACTTATGTAGATGTTGCAGGTTTCTATTTTTCTAATTCACACACTTGTGTTAGTGCTGCATCCGACTTTACATACATAGAAAACAATAGAGTTTGGAATAAAGCTGCTAGATTGGTAAGAGCCGTACTTACCCCACGCATTAAAAGCAAATTAAAAAAAGACCCTCAGACAGGATATTTAAAGGCATCCACAACAGCATATTTAGAAAACTTAGCTCAAAAGTCCATTGAGCAAATGCAAATTGCAGATGAGATTAGTGGCTATTCTGTGTTTATTAATCCAAAACAAATCGTTTCGGAAACAGAAGCATTGAAGGTGAAAATAAGCATTGTGGTAGATCTAATTCTACACAAAATTGAGGGCGAAATTGGTTTAACTCAAAATCTATAATTTATGGCAACAGTAGTAAATCCATTCGGAAAAATGCAAGGCTGGAATAAAATTACCATCAACCTATTAGGGCGTGATGTAGTGGGTATTTCAGAGCTTTCCTACTCCGATACCACGAAAAAAGAGAATGCTTATGGAGCAGGTAATATGCCTGTCGGCAGAACAGAGGGCAATTATGAAGCAAAAGCGTCTATCACACTTTACAAAGAAGAAGTGGATGCCATCACCAAAAGTCTGCCGTCTGGAAAAAGATTACAAGACATTGAGCCTTTTGACATTATTGTATTGTACGATAAGAAAGGGGAAATTAGAAAAGACCGCATAAACTACTGCGAGTTTACGGGCAACTCCGTAGAAGTAAAGCAAAACGATGGCTCTATCTCCGTAAAATGCGAACTTATCGTAAGCCACATTGATTGGAACATTTAACTATAAAAAAAAGAAATCAAATGAAACCATACACAGAACAACAAATACAAGACGCAAAAGCCAAGTATCCGCGTTGCATTAGAGAAATTGAAGTATATCCAGCAGATACGAATTTTGATAAAAATGGAAACGCAGACCAAGAGCCTGCCTATTTCTTAGTAAAAAAACCAAACAAGGCATTAGTGGATATGCTGGGAAGTAAAGGCTATAAGGATAATCCAGAAAGAGCCAACGATGCTATTGTTAAAAACTGTGTATTAATGGGCGACACCGAGCTAATGGAGAACGATGCCAGCGTGTACACGGGGCTATTGGAGCAACTGGCAGGAATGGTACAAAGCTCCCGCGTGGCGTTAAAAAAAGTCTAGAGCGTGCTTGTTTAGATATTGACGAGTGCGACTTTAAAGAGGCCGTGGATGCCTTGATTTTAGGGCATTATCACAAAGAACCCAGTACGCTGGAAGAAGATGAATACATTAAGCATTTTCAAGCCTTAGACTATCATTTAAAAGTTCAAAACCGATTGATGTATAATAGTTTTCGCAGAGCATTGACGGAGGTAGTAAACGAGTTATTTTCTTCCGAAGAAAGTGCGTAAGTCTTCCATAATAGCCATTGGAAAAGCTACAAGTAACGATATTACAACCACGAGTGCAAAAAATAAAAAAACAACAGCTCCTGCTGTGCATACAAAGCTAATGAGATAACCTAAAAGTGTAAGTAAAGTTTCCACACCCCAAAGATAACAAAAAATGAGCCAAACCAATTGGATATTAAATTTAGTAGATAAAATTACTGCTCCCATTAAAAAGGTGCAGAAACAAATAGATGATACCAAAAAAAAGTTTGATGGGGCGACAAAAAAGGGTAATCGTTTTGGAGATTGCCTAAAGCGTATCCGTGCCATAGATTGGATGGCGGCAACAGAGGGAGTAAATCGTTTAGGTTCACGCATCTCGGAAGCGGCAAAGGTGGGTGAGGATTTTGAGGCATCATTGTTAGATGTTTCTGCTATTGCAGGGGTTTCTGGTGAAAAATTAGATGCCTTGGGTGATAAAGCAAGAGAATTGGCTAAAACATTTGGTACGGAGGCTACCGACAATTTGGAGACCTTTAAAACCATTCTTTCAAGGTTAGGTCCACAACTTGGAGAAAGCGATGAGGCCATGGAAAAAATGGGTAGATATGTGAATACGCTATCTAAAACCATGGGCGGAGATGCCAAAGGTGCTACAGATGCACTTACCACCTCTATGCTTCAATTCAAAGTAAATCTCGACGACCCTATTGCTGCGGCAGGACAAATGGAAAGAATGATGAATGTAATGGCAGCAGGCGCTAAAGAGGGCGCAGCAGAAGTACCGCAAATTGCTCAAGCACTAGTTCAAGCTGGAGGGGCTGCAAAGCTCTCCAATGTAAGCTTTGAAGAAACCAACGCAGCACTTCAAGCTTTAGCAAAAAGTGGAAAATATGGTGCAGAAGCTGGTGTTGGATTACGAAATGTTCTAATTAAGATGAACGCGCCATCAGCTTTATCAAAAGAAGCTACTGAAATGCTTAAAAGCTATGGAGTAAACATGAAAAAAGTATCCGATGCTTCTGTTCCGTTTGCCGATAGACTTAGAGAGTTGCAAAAGATAGGAAAGAATACAGATGCGTTAGCAGCAGTATTTGGTGCAGAAAATATTCAATCTGCTCAAGGTTTAATAAACTCTGCAGATGCTCAAGCTGAACTAACTGAACAAATAACAGGAACCAATGTGGCGTATGAGCAAGCTGAAATTGTGATGAGTGGCTGGAGTGAAAAAATGAAACGAGCCAAAGCATGGATTGATGATTTAAAAATTGGGAGTTTCAAGTTTACTAGCGTACTCGGTGTTATGGGAGATACTCTAGGGGGAACAGTAAGTGTTTTAGGAGATTTTGGAGCGGCTTATTCGGGACTTTCCCCCGTATTGAAGAGTACTAGAAAATGGCTGGGGGAAACAATTGTGGCGAAAAAGATTGCCGCTTTTTGGACAAAAGCGGTAACCGTTGCGCAATGGGCTTGGAATGCTGCGCTTTCTGCTAATCCCATAGGACTGGTAATTGCAGCGATTGCGGTATTGATAGGGCTTATAGTAGTTGCTATTAACAAATTTGATAGCTGGGGTTCTACTATGCTTTTGCTCTTAGGCCCTATTGGAATGGTGGTAAGTGCCGTGATGATGATTAAACGCCATTGGGATAGTATTGTAGATGCTTTTCAATCTGATGGTATTATTGGCGGTTTGAAGCGTATAGGTTTAGTCTTGTTAGATGTGTTGATGCATCCTTTACAAAGAATTTTAGGATGGGTGGCAGAACTCACAGGTTGGGATTGGGCGAAAAATGCCGCTGGTAGTGTGGAGGAATTTAGAAAGAACATGAATCTTATCTCTACCTCTGAAAAAGAAGCTGGAAAACAAAAAAAACAGGATAAACCTACTGGTAATGTCGTTACTGGAGGTGTAAGTGTGAATGATTTAATTGACGGTAATGGTAATGGCACTGGTGGCGAAACAGGTACAGGTGGAAGAAAAGGAAAAGGGAAGAAAACGAAAACAGGCGGTGGTGGTTTATCTTCTTCTGGAGGAAATAAAGTTATAAACTTCAAGGTAGAGATGAAAAACTACTTTTCGATTGATAGAAGCATTAGCAGTAAAGAGGTCGCAGCAAACGGAGTAGTAAGTAAAATAAATGACAGGCTGAGAGATGCCGTAGTGGTTGTGTGATGAAAGATATATTGCTTGATAAAAATGGAGATTTAGACTTGCTAAATGGGGACTTTTTTATAGGAGAAAGTTTATTGCAAGAGGTTGAAATTCTACTTCAATTAAATCAAGGTTCCTTGAAATCAGATCCATTATGCGGTATGAATATGTACCAATACCTCAAAGGTAAAGGCTCTCGCCTGGAGCTTGAAAAGAATCTAAAAATTCAACTGCGGAGAGATGGCAAGAACTACGAGGATATAAAAAAACATTTAAACCTAATTTATAACAATGGACAATAGATATAACATTTCACAGCTTTTTAAAATGGCTTTTGGGGTAAATAATCCAGTTTATTTAACCAATCCTTTGAGCAAAGATGTAAGTGAAGAACCTAATTACTCCACAAAAGTAAAAGAAGTGGAATTAAACGAAGCTGAGCGTTTAAGCCAAATGGGAACTCCCGTAGTTTTTCCTATAATGTTTGAAGCTGGAAACTATAAATTTTATGATGAAGATAGCAAGCTAGTTAGTCGAGAACTCTCAGAGTTTTGGTTTCCTCCTGCTACTCTAGTGGATTTTTATAGAGCTAAAAACATAACTAAAACGGATGTTATTGGTGCTAGCGGAACGGTAAAAGAAATTTATGGTTTCGACGATTGGAGTATTCGTATAAGAACTATCTGTCTAAGTGATAATGCCATGACTTCTAGAGAATATGAGCGTCGCATTATTGAATGGGCAAACGTAGTGCAATCAGTGCCTGTACAAGGAGATTTGTTTGGAAAAAAGAACATAGACAATATAGTAATAGAAAGCATAGATATTACCAGTGTAGAGGCTTCGCCTAATGTGATCCCTATAGAGCTTAATTGTGTGAGTGATGAACCTTTTGAAATTATATTTAGATGACATTAGCAATTAACACTGAATTACTTTTTAAGCCTAAGAATGGACGAGCTTTTAGTGTTTTTAGGGTTTCAGAAATTGAAATAGAGAGCAGTTGGAAAATGCTTACTGATACGGCTAAGATAGTGCTTCCCCGCAATGTTCGAGATTTTGATAAATACAAAGTGGGCAATGTTTTCAAAGCAGGAGATAAGTGTGTCATTAAAATGGGATATAACGGCGAACTACTTACAGAGTTTACTGGCTATATCCGCAAAGTGTCGGCAGATTATCCGATAACTATTGAGTTAGAGGATGAGATGTTTCAGCTGAAAAAACTCCCTGTACACTTTGCCTATAAAGGCGGTTCTCTAAAAAGCTTTTTAGCTGAAATAGTAAAAGGTATAGAGGTAGATTGTGATGCCGATATTCAAATAGGAGCTATGCGTTTTGCCAATACCACGCTGGGCGCAGTGTTGGACACACTACAAAAAGATTACAGCCTTTACGCATTTATCCGCAATGGTAAATTAACCACAGCCAAGCCTTATTCCGATGTGAAAAACGATAAATCAGTTTACCGCTTTGACCTTGAAAGAAACTGCGTAAGCAATGATTTAAAATATTTAAGTAAAGAAGATAGAACCATTAAAATAAAAGCTACTTCCGTAACGGGAAAAGGTAAAAAAATGGAGTATGAATTTGGCGACGAAAATCCCAAAACAACGCTCAATATAAAGCTAGATTTTGGAGATAAAGCGGCAATGGAAAAAGAAGTGAAACGCCTTTATGATTTGCATAAAAAAGAGGGCTTTGATGGCGCATTTACCACGCTGGGCATGCCCAGCTTACAACACGGAGAAAAGGTATCGATAAGCTCAACGCTTTACCCAGACAGAAAAGGTATTTATTACATTGATAGAGTGGTTAAGAAATTAAGCGCAGATGGGTATAGACAAGAAATTGAAATAGGACAAGTGGCAAAGAAATAAAAGAATGGATTTAATCGATGAATTTGAGGGGTTGTTAGACCAAAACATAAAAAAACGCATTGCCACACAAGTGCAGTGGGTAATAGTTACAGCGGTAGATTGGGAAAATAAAACCTGTGAAGCTAAGGGCTTGCATGATGATTTAGATATTCACGATGTGCATTTAGGGCTTGGCTCTGCGAATTTTAAACCTAAAAAAGATAGCAATGCGCTAATAGGTCTAATAGAAAATAACCCAGCCAAAGCCTTTTTAATTTGGGCTGAAGATTTAGAAAGTATTGAATTTAAAGCTGGAGAAACAGAGCTTAAAATTACTAACGGCTTTCTCCTCCGAAAGGAGAACGAAACGCTCAAAACTTTAATGGCTGATTTAATCGCAACGATTAAACGAATGAAGTTCACGACGAATACAGGTAGCACGATAAAGCTCATCAACGAGCCCGAGTTTACCGCATTGGAAAAACGATTTAATAACCTTTTAAACGATAATTAAAATGGCTTTAAAGCCGTAGCACGGCAGGCAATTAATTTTAATACAGAGAAAATGCTCAACGAAAACAGACTAAAAAATAAAATAGTTATCGCCATGGACAAGTGCCAAACCGAGGAGGACGATCCCAATCGTAGCAAGGAGCAATTTGCCACGGATTTAGCACAAGCCATTGTGGAAGAAATTAAGGAATTACAAATCGTTTACACTTCGGGGCTCATTGCACCATCAAGTGGCGGTGCCGTAACAGGAACGATAAACGCAAAAATTGAATAATGATGATAGAACTTTTACAACCCTATATAAGTGAAATAATTACGGCTATTGTTGGCGCTTTCGTGGCTTGGTTTTTTGCTCGCAAAAAGCAACAAATGGAAGTACAGGCAAATGAGCTTGACAATGTAGATAAAGCCGTACGCATTTATCGTGAAATGATAGAGAATTTGGGCGAACAACTTAAAACAGCCATTGTGGAACTTGATGCCGCTAAAAAAACCATCAAAGAATTAGAGCAAAAAGTGGAAGCGCTCACTAATGAGCTTACAAAATACAAACAACTCAACGGAAAAACCAAAGTGTAATACAGGTAGTAGTATTACATAAACAATCCCTTTTTGATGTGTGCTTAATGCACACGGGGAGCATTGCGGGCGTTTTTGAGCTAGCAGAGGCTAACAATCTAAGCATTACCGATGATGTGCAAGCTGGGCAAAGGTTGGAACTACCACAAGTCATCATGCAGGATGCGGATATTTTAGCTTATTACCAAGTCAAAAATATTCAGCCCGCCACAGGAGTGAGCCACACAAGCAATCAAATAAATAAACTGGAGGGTATCAGTTATTGGGCAATTAACCAAGACTTTAAAGTATCTTAATTATGGCAAGAAGCATAGAAGAAATACAACAACAAATCTACCAAGAAAAAGCCAACCACGAGGAGCTCAACGAATTAAATTCTACGAGCAAAACCGCCCTTTGGCGTTTGTGGATTTACATTGTTTCCGTAGCGATTTGGTCGCTGGAAAAAATCTTTGATTTGCACAGGGCAGAGATTGACGAGCGTTTGCGCCAGCTCAAGCCTCACACGGCACGCTGGTATCGTAATAAGGCATTGGCTTTTCAATACGGATTTGATTTGCTAGAAGACGGCGACAAATACAATAACGAAAACCATACGGAGGAGGAAATAGAGCAAGCCAAAGTAATAAAATACGCCGCCGTGGTTGAGAGCGCAGAACAGCGCACGCTTATCATCAAAATAGCGGGCGAAACTGGAGGTAAACTTTGGAAACTCACGCCCGAGGTTGAGAGCTCGTTTAAAGCTTATATCAACGAAATAAAAGACGCTGGTGTAGCAATCTCTGTTATCAATTACCGACCAGATAGATTGAAATTAAATCTTAGAATTGTGCGCGATCCGTTGGTGCTTGATGAAAATGGTATTGAGATTTTAACCGCCAAACAACCCGTGCGCGAAGCTATCGAAAGGCATATGAAAGCCCTGCCATTTAATGGCGAATTGTCTTTGCAAAAGCTTGTAGACGAAATTCAAAAGGCCAACGGCGTGGCAGATGTAAGTCTTGATTTGGCAGAAAGCCAATGGATAGACGGCTCCTCAGACACATACGCCAGCTTTGCGCCTATTGATATTTCTACCATCCCAGTGAGTGGCTATTTTGCTGTGAATTTTGATGCAGAAGATGAAACTAAAAGCATTATTCAGTATTTGTAATGAAAGTATATAATTTAGATATTGAAAAATTAAGCCTGCTTTTAACGCCCACTTTTTTGCGAAAAGCACGAATGCGCGCGTGGCTATTTACATTGCTTAGCCCACTTAAAAACTTGTATTATGCTTTTACCATTAAGCGAAAAACAGATATTCAAACCCTTGGGTACAACGGGCAAAAATGCTACCTAAGAAAAGCGCTGAACGATGCTTTTGATATTCAGCAAAGACGCATTGAAATTGTAGAGGGGAACAAATTTAGCCGACAATACATTTATACCCGTGGCGAGCAAAAACCGCGCTTTTTAGGCACAATGTATTTGCGGGATAGAGCCGATTACGCCGACACTGGAGTGGATTTTTTAGTATTAATCCCAAAGGAATTAGAGGGCAAAAAGGTAGAGATAAACGCCCTTGTCAATTATTACAAATTAGCAAGTAAAATATTTAAAATATACACCAAATGAATACATTAAAATTTGACAACACAGGTGGTTTCCCATTGGACACCAATGTGCTGGACTTTATGCAAAGCAGCTACAAGCTATTCAATAGCCTTGGCTACTTGGCGGGTGATTTAGCCATTATAAGCGGCTGCGAGGTTACAGGTTCCACGGTAAAAGACGGAACTGTTTTTATAAAAGGCGAATTATTGCCATTTAAAGGAGGTTCTGCAAGCGCTACCGTGGTGATTAGAGAAGAAAAGAAGAAGTTACCTTTTGAAGATGGCGTGAGCAAAGAAGTTGAAATCATGCGCTATGCCACTTTTGGCGCAGGCTCCAACGCCCACAACTGGGCAGATTTCAAGCGCTTTAAGCCCCTTCCTGTATTGCAGGCAGAAAAGGAAGATAAAACAACGGTTACAGCCTTAGCTGAAAAGATAACGAAGCTGGAAAAATTGCTAAAAAATACAATTCCCATCGGCTTGGTAGCAATTTGGGACAGGCCCGCAAACGAAATTCCAGCTGGCTGGGTGGAACACACCGACTTGCGTGGTCGCGTTCCAGCAGGACAAGGCACAGGAAATTTTGCTACACTTGGGGCTGAAATTGGAGAGGCCGAGCATAGGCTTATCATTGATGAACTGCCAGCACACAAGCACGCGCCTAATAACACATTCAACAATTTTATAACTTTTGGTAACAAGATAGGCAATGGCTACACCGTCAGCGGTGATACCAATGACAAAGGCGGTGATGTGGAGTATGCCTTAGGTATCGGAAATCAAAGAAGATACAACCAAAGAGACACAGAGGAGAAAAGCGTGGGGCAAGGGCAAGCGTTTAATGTGGTACAGCCCACCAGAATTGTAAAATTTATCCGATTTGTAGGATTTGATTAAAACTAAAAAAAAATCATGGCAAAGACAGATTTAAATAGCATTAAACAATGGTTTAAAAACGGTTTGAAGCCCACGCAGGAGCAATTTTGGGCGTGGCTGGACAGCTTTTGGCACAAGGACGATAAAATTCCAGCGGAAAATATCCAAGGGCTAAACGATATGCTTTCGGGCATAGATTTGTCCAGCAAGGTGGAAAATGCCGATTTTGAGCGTTACAAAAAAGAGCAAGTCGATGCTTTCAAATTAAAAGCCAATGCAGATGCTAGCAATATAGGAGATGATAATAAACATCTATGGAAAACAGCGCTAGACATTGAGGAAACATTTACGCGTCAAGAAAAACAAAAACTTGAAAATTTCCCTGCGGTGCAGACGAATGGAAATGTCATCACTTTTGATTGTGATAGAAATTATGGAACCACAAAAGCACCAATAGAAACTTTCACTATTGACATGGAAGGAGCTAAGATTGGCACAACTGTATTAATTAATTTTAACGGAAGTTCGTTACCAAGAGATTCTAAGATAGATTGGAGGGGAAGTATAGATTTTTTCATAGCTGGAACAAATCACGTCATTTATATGACACTATTAGATAATGATAAAATTCACGCAAATTTAGTGTAAGATGAGTAGGAGAATGTTTTTAGTCACTCAGCGCAAAACTTGGATAGATTATTATGTTAAAGCAAGAGGAGCTACTTCTGTGAAATTTGCGACAGAGCGAGGTAGAACACTTAAATATCGCATTTTAGAAGGTAATGAGATTAAATCATCTGGAGAAATCACAGATAGTAATTACATGATTGAATTTCCAGATAATGAAAATGAAAAAATATTGCAAGTATTTGATGCGAGAAAGATTAGCGTTGGACACACAAATCCAAAAGAAGTAGTAACATCTGTAATTAATAGCGAGATTATAAATTCCATTGATTTTTCAAAATCAAGGTTGAAAATGCTAAGCATTGATAAATTAATTCTTCCAGATTTCATAGTACAGGAAGGAGCTGTATTTACACAAATTGGTTTAAAAGATTATTCGAATTGGAAGACTCTCAGACCACTTCATGTGCGCTATGTTGATGAGTTTCTTGATTACGCTTACAATAATGTCAACATTAATCAAGTTGGCATTGAAGGAGCCCACTATACCGAGATAGGAGAAAAGTTGATTGGAAAATTAAGAGAGAGAGGTTGTGGGGTAAACGATTATGGTTCAGCGAAAAGAGAAATGCCACCTAATTACAGTGAATTGAAATCTTTTTACAGAAAAAATAACATTGGAAAAGACTTCGGAAAGATTGTTCACGAGGTAGGAGAAAAAATTTACGTATAAAAAATAAAAAAATATGAAGACAATTAGAATTAAAGACAAGGAAATTCGCCTTTTTGAGGGCGGTGACGATGGATTTATAGGTATCGAGTACAATTCATCAGATTTTGACTTAGAGAGCCCTTTTTATAGAAATAATGGGCTTAAAAAGCGTGTGCAAGTTACAAGTATCAATATTGATGTGGAAAATATGGTTGTTCACACAGAGAAAATAACGAGCAGCATCACGCCTACGGGAGATTTGGTAGATACTCGCACAAATCCAGTATTTGAAACTTCGCCCGAAGATACTAAGCTTTTTTGGGAAAGTATGAAAAAAGTTATTATCGCGGCACTATTTAATGGCATCGTACGCGACATGAAAGTATCAAGAGCTGCAATGACATTAGAGGGAGAATTAATCAAAAAACAGCCAGTACCAATCCCAGAAGTAGAGGAAAATGAAAACGATCATTAATCTTTTAATATTCATGCTGGCGCCTGTGCTGGTGCTAGCACTTACGCCACTCAATGTGGCAATTGTATTTGCCAAGGATTGCCGAAAAAAAGGCTTTAAAACGGCATTCCAAGGCATGGCAGATTATTTCCGTGAAAGTGCCTACCGCTGGGATTGCTTTGGTTGCTCGGAGCTCCGCACGCTCTGGAACTGCACGCTCAAAACTAAACAAGGTAAAGAATTTGGCAAGCGCGGATTAAGCCTAAGCTCAGACCTCGGCATGCAAGAAAAGGCAGGCACCATGAGCAGAACAGGCGCCGTGCTAAATGCTTTGCTCTTTCTCATCGAGCGCAACCATTGTCGTAAAGCCTATGAAAACGATGAATTAAAACAAAAAATTAATAACTAAAATTTATAGTGATGAAAGAATTATTATTTAGACTTTTAAAAAAAGCAGAAAGCATTTGGCGTAAAATCGATGCTTTTTTAGGCGGTTTCGGCCTTAAAAAATTATTTACAAGATTCGTAGCGCAGGGTATCATCTTAGGATGCATCTACGGCATTGGTCTAATATGGATAGACCCTGCGCCACTGAGCGCTGTTTGGGCATTCACTTATTTCATTGTGGCTTATTTAATCTCGATGCCATTGTTTTATTGGCTAAACAGAGCTTGGATTCGTCATTTAAAGTTTACAGACGGCACCACGATGTTTTTTAGCATCTACGGCGAAATAGTGTGGGCAGTCTTTTTAATATCAGTACTAGCATATTCAGGAGATTTAAGCACATGATACCAGTAGACAAAGCATTGCACAGCGCGGTAGGCTTGGCGATAACATTTGTTGTCGCCTACGCCTTACTCGCTTTTGATTTCAATTGGTGGAAAGCCTTGCTCATTGGTTATTTTGTAACTGTTGCTTTCGCCTTTTTGAATGAGTTAAGAGACTATTTAGCTTATGGCTTGTTTGATTGGCGGGATATTACAGCAACGCTTAACCCCATTGTGTTTGTAAAATATTTAATTCAATTGAAGTTATGAAACTAAGTAAAGATTTTGATTTAAAAGAATTTGAGTGCCACGACGGAAGCACGACACCAGCGTTTGCGCTCAAAAACTTGCGTGAGCTAGCGAGTAATTTACAAGAACTACGCAATTATTTAGGCAAGCCTATTATCGTAAATTCTGGTTACCGAAGTGTAGCACATAACCGCAAGATAGGCGGCAAAGTAAATAGTCAGCATTTGCAAGGAAAGGCAGCGGATATTCGCGTGGAGGGCGTAACGCCTGAAAAACTAGCCTCAACCATTGAAAGGTTAATTTTCAACGGAAAAATGAAACAGGGAGGACTAGGCATTTACCTTACTTTTGTGCATTATGATATAAGAGGAATCAAGGCAAGATGGAAAGGATGAGAAATGTAATATTTGTTCTATTGTTGATTTTGCTTTTAAATTGCAAAACACAAACGGCAAAAATGGAGAGCCGTGTATTCACCGAGGTGCAACAAAACGAACAATTCCTTAGGTTAAATAAAAGTGATTTCAGTTATCTGGAAAAAACGGATAACTCTCAGAATAGCCTTTTAAATTTTGGTTATGATTTCACGCTAAGCTCGAAAGATAGTACTAAGCCAGCACGCATCACTGAATATCGGAACGGCAAGCCATTTCGTGAAATTGTGGCTGAAAATGCAACTTATACAGAGAAAAAGAGCCAAAAAGATAGCTCAAATCATAAGCATAGTAACGAGCTATATGGCAGAATAAGCGAACTGCAAACACGGCTGGAGCACCAGCAAGTTTCTATTTCAGCACTTGAAAAAATAACAATAAGGCAAAAGCAAGACAATATCAAACTGGCTAATAACTTTAAGTATTTGCTTTGGGCAGTTATATTATTTGGTATTGTTTACATAGGTTCAAGTACTGGTATTTTTAAAGCATTTAAACGGCTTTTAAATAGAACTTAAATATCGTTTAAAACTTCTTTTGCAGAGGGCGGAAGTATAAAAAAATGCCCTCCGCTTTAAAAGTTACCACACAATTAAACACGAGCACGAAGCTACGGAGGACAAAATGTCTTCTGTTACTTCGTGCTTTTTTATGTCTAATTGCGTGGTATTGCAAATATAATAAAAATAAAGTATGAATGAAATGAAAAGGATTGTTGTACAAAGTAGCAAAATGGGTAATTTAGTTATAAAGCTAATATCCAAGCAAAAGGCAAGAGAATTAATTATTGAAAATCATTACAGCCACAAAATGGGCGCAAATCATGGTCTGTTTAATTATGGCATTTTTAGAGAGGGGGCTGAAAGTGAAAATGAATGCTTAGGTGTAGCTGTTTACGGCTATATGATGCACCCAAAAGCTAAACATTTTACGCATCCAAATCCAAAAGCAATGATGCTAGAGTTAAATAGAATGTGGATAAGTGATGAGCTTGGAAAGAATGCAGAGACTATACTTATAAGTAGATCACTCAAGTTATTAAAGTTGGATTGCCCCAATTGCGTGGCGGTTCAAAGCTTTGCAGATGGTCGTTTAGGCTGTGGAACCATATACAAGGCAGCTAACTTTAGATTCTTTGGTAGCCACAAAACTGCCTTTTATAAGAATAAACGCACAGGTGAAATCAATCACCACATGAACCTCACTCGCATGGATAGCAAATCAATGTATTTACGCAATAATATAGCCTATCTTTTGGGTGATTTGGAAGCCTTCGAAGTTGATACCTATCGCTATATATTTCCATTGTGCAAGAAATTTAAATATAACAAGCAAGAAAAAGCTTATCCCAAATATCAAAAAGGCGCTACGCCCATACATATTAATAGGGATAAAAAGCAAATAAAAGAGCGCATCAAGAAGTTTTTAGATGAGATATAATAAAAGCCCTCAAAGTGAGGGCTTTTTAGATAAATTTATTTAGTTTCACATTGCAACCAATGCGAATGGGTTTGTAAGTTTTAAATTACATTTTGCCTGCTAATCCATTTCACATTTGGTTTTGCGGATTATAATTTAATTGATTTTTTACACTTATTATTTTATTTTCAATACGGAATTTGAGATAAAACTTAAAAGCCGTTTCAAATAAATGAAACGGCTTTTGTCCTCATGTTAAAAAAGTTTTACTCCTTTATTTTAATTAAGGGAATACACCTCTCTCTCTGTACACCTCTGCAATTCTTTCTAGCGCTACAATGTAAGCAGCTGTTCTATAATCGGTGTCATATTTTTCCTTAGCATCCACTACTTTATCAAAAGCAGTTTCCACTTTATCTTTCAATTGCTCTAGCACTTTTTCGATTTTCCAAATCTCAGCACGCTTGTTTTGCAACCACTCAAAGTAAGAACCAATTACACCTCCACCGTTACACAAAATGTCTGGGATAATGGTGATTCCTTTTTTAAGTAAGATTTCTTCTGCGGCAGAATCAGTTGGTCCATTAGCACCTTCTGCAATCAAAGTAGTTTGAATTCCGTCTGCATTATCTACTGTAATTTGGTTTCCAAGAGCTGCTGGAATTAGGATATCACACGGAGTAGAGAAGAATTTTTCGTTCTCCAATTCCTCTGCACCGCCAAATCCTTTGATTCCCCCTTGATTTTCTTTTGCATGAGCTAAAAGAGCTTCAGGGTCAATTCCATTTTCGTTATAGATACTTCCTGTGTGGTCTTGTACAGCGATAAGAATTGCACCTTCTTTCTTCATGAAATGAGCTGTCCAATATCCTACATTACCGAATCCTTGAACTACGAATTTTTTACCTTTTAGATCTACATTTTCTTTTTCTGCCCATTTTTTAATATTGGTAACAACTCCATAACCAGTTGCACGGTCTCTACCTGCCAATCCGCCAAATCCTACTGGTTTTCCAGTTACTACATGGATGTTTGCCGAACGCTGGTTTGGTGCTCTACCAGATGAATAGGTATCTGCAATCCAAGCCATGATTTGGGCATTTGTATTTACATCTGGTGCAGGAATATCATAATTAGGCCCAATGTTGTCTCCTAATGCATAGGTAAAACGACGAGTGATTCTCTCAAGCTCTGCTTGTGAATATTTTTTAGGATCGATCTGGATACCTCCTTTACCTCCACCATAAGGCAATCCTGCAAGTGCAGTTTTCCATGTCATCCAAGTAGCTAGAGCGCGAGCTGCATCAATATCTACTGTTGGGTGATAACGCAAACCTCCTTTGTAAGGTCCTAAAGCATTGTTGTGCTGAACGCGATAACCTGTCAAAACTTCAATTTCTCCATTATCCATTCTTACTGGGAAATGCACTACAATTTCGTTTTGTGTAGTTCCAAGAATTTTTCTTATTCCTGGATCCAGCTGCATCTTGTCTGCAGCCTTGTTGAACTCGTGCATTACATTTTCGTACATGCCAGTTCTTTTCTTAGTTGAATTATCGTTACTCATTTTTTAGATGTGTTTCTTTAGGTAAAGATATATTTAATTTTTGAATTTCACAATTTTTTAAAGTGTTAATTTTTTAATTTATCTTTAAATAAAGGCATTCATAAATGAGAAATATTGAAATAGAACGCCAGATTTAACCTTTTTTTTTACCAATAAATTGTAAATACAAAAAAAGCTTCACATTAATTAATTAAGATGAAGCTTCTACAAAAATTGTATTTTTAATCTTTTTTGTTGTTTGGTTTCACATGCACTGGGATTTTTGAGTATTTAATCACATCGTGGCATACACTTCCCACCAAAGCTTCGTATAGCGAACCGTGACCTTTTGATCCTATTACGATACAATCTATGTTTTGCTCTTTTGCCTGCTCTAGGATTACATCTACTGGGATTCCTTGCTTTACTAGAGAATGGCAATTCACGCCTTGGGCATTTACATAATTTGTAAAATCATTGAGCGTTTTGGCATCTTCCTCAAGGGCTGTTTCTTCCAATTCTGGCAAATATTGAAAACCTACATCGCCAACGATAAAGCCTACATCTAAACTTGCTACATTTAGTAATATAACCTCTGCATCGCTCAGCTTGGCTAGCTTCACGGCTTCATCTATAATTTCTTTGCTAAACTCAGACAAATCAATGGGAACAAGTAATTTTTTCATAATACTATTTTTTGATTGTCTAAATTTAAGCATTTATTTTTCAATTTCAAAATCTAGCATCAATTCTTTTTCGATAAAGCCTTGATATTTTTCTTCGGGAGAAACATGGTTTACACCCACAGGTGTTCCTGTGAAAATCAAATCGCCTGCATCTAAACTAAAGTATTGTGAAATGTGCGCAATCAATTCATCAAAACCAAAGATCATGTCTTTTGTATTGCCTTGTTGCACTACTTCTCCATCTCGCTCTAGGCTAAAATTGAGTGCATTGATGTCGCCTAATTTATCTTTAGGTATAAACTTTGAAACCATGGCAGAATCGTCAAAGGCTTTGGATTTTTCCCAAGGCAATCCTTTTTTAATGCATTCGTTCTGGATGTCTCTTGCTGTGAAATCAATGCCTAGTGCAATGTTATCAAAATATGAATTTGCCTCGCTCTGTGGAATGTAATGCCCAAAACGATTGATTTTTAAAACGATTTCTGTTTCGTAATGCAAGTTTTTGGTAAATCTTGGGATTTTATACGATTTTGCTTGCGTGATTGCCGATTCTGGCTTCATAAACAATACGGGCTCTTGTGGCACTTCGCTGTTTAATTCCTTGGCGTGCGCTGCGTAATTGCGCCCTACACATATAATTTTCATATAACTTTTATTCTATAATTTCTAAATTCCTCCAAATCTAAACAAAACCCCGATAATTAGCATTAAAACACTGATGATATTTACCCCAACTATGTGATAAATCATGGGCATTAAATTGTTTTTATTGAGTTTGGGAATGATAAAAAACCTTGCATGAATGGCTAATGCAAAAATACACAGCAATAATATGACTTTGACATTTACTGCTCGCTCCAGCCCATTGCTAAACGACATAAATTTGTAATCAAAATAGAAAAATGCCATGTAAATCCCCGTGATGATCTGAATGATTAATGCAGGAACGCCTATGGGCTCGTATTTGCTTTCAAATCCTTCGATAATGCTACAATCTTTGTTTTTCACGGCCTTGGGCACATAGCCAAATAGTAAAACTAAATGTCCCCCTACCCAAATAGCGGCTCCCAAGACATGTAGCATCAATGCTAGTTTAAACATATTTATCTTTTTAATTCTAAATAAAAAACTTGCCAATCTATCTATAATTGACAAGTTTTTACCTTAAATCTTTTAAATTCTATTTTCTTTCTAAGACTTTTTTCACTTTTTCTACAATGGCAGTGCTATCGATTTTGTATTTTTTCATCAATTCCATTGGGGTTGCACTTTCTCCAAAGCTGTCCATCACGGCTACATATTCTTGTGGCACTGGATTGTTTAACGACAATACTCTAGAAACGCTTTCGCCCAAACCGCCAAGCACATTGTGCTCTTCTGCCGTTACTACACAACCTGTTTTTGCTACTGATTTTAAGATAATTTCCTCGTCAAGTGGCTTGATTGTGTGGATATTGATAACTTCGGCAGAAATGCCTTCTTTTTCCAATAAATCTTGTGCTACGATTGCCTCCCACACTAAATGCCCAGTCGCAACGATGGTAACATCGCTACCTTCAATCATTAATTGCCCTTTGCCTATCTCAAATTTTTGATCTGCTGGGGTGAATACTGGCCAACTAGGACGCCCGAATCTTAAATACACAGGTCCGTCGTATTCTGCTACGGCAATGGTGGCAGCCTTGGTTTGGTTATAATCACATGGGCAAATCACCGTCATGCCTGGCAACATTTTCATCATGCCTATGTCTTCGAGGATTTGATGCGTAGCTCCGTCTTCCCCAAGTGTGAGCCCTGCATGAGAGGCGGCGATTTTTACATTTTTGTTTGAATAGGCTACTGATTGACGAATTTGGTCATAAACACGCCCTGTAGAGAATGCGGCAAAGGTTCCTGTAAATGGGATTTTACCACTGATTGCCAATCCTGTTGCGATACCTATCATATTAGCCTCGGCAATACCTACTTGGAAGAATCTATCGGGATTTTCTTTGATAAATTCGTCCATTTTTAAGGAACCTATCAAATCGGCACAAAGTGCTACAACATTGGGATTTGTTCTTCCTAGTTCGGCTAAGCCCGCTCCAAATCCTGAACGAGTATCTTTTTTCTCAGTGTATGTGTATTTCATTTTTTTGTTTTTTTAAATAAGGATTTTTTTATTGTTTTTAATTCCCTCTATAAGTAGAGTAGCCATAAGGCGAGAGGGTAATCGGTACATGGTAATGATTTTTATCTTTTATCTCGAAAACTACTTCTACAAAGGGATAAAAGGTGTCTTGACCTAATGACTGAAAATAAGGTAATGTGAAATAGGTTAATTTATAAATTCCTCTATTGTCTACATTCGCGCCTTCTTTTAAAAAGTCTTTGATTCTTCCGTTTTGGTCGGTGGTTTTCTCATCTACAACTTTCCAAGTGCCGTCTGAGGCTCTCTTTGAGAGTTGAATCTTTACTCCTGGGGCTGGTTTTCCTTGAGTAATGTCTAATATGTGACTAGATAGCTGATATTTTGCCTGTTGAGCGAAACTTAGACTCGCAAACATTAAAGCAAATAGAATGATAACTTTTTTCATAAACTGTTGTTTTTTTTATTATTTTATTAAACTTATTTTTTTAAAGAATACCCCATTTTTTGAATTGCTCTTTGAGCGATGGCATGATCATTTTCACCACTTCCTCCTCCAGATATTCCTATACTGCCAACTAGTTCACCATTACTCCAAATGGGTGCACCTCCTCCTAACAATAATAATTCTGGTAGAGTATTTAAATTTTTTGCAGTTTCACTACTCTCTGCTTTTTTCATCAAAATAAAACTAGGTGTTTTTGTAGAAAGAGCTGTATACGCTTTTCTTCTTGAAGCCTCTGTATTATGAGGACCAACACCATCACCCTTCAGAAGTAGAACCACCACACCTGAATTATTTAACACTGCAATTGATACTTTTTTATCAAGCTTTTCCGCCTCTATATTAGCTTGCTCAGCTAATTCCAACGCTCCTTTCTGGTTTAAACTAAATGATTTATCTAATGATAAGCTATTTTTTTGTGCGTAACCTACACCCGAAAGTATAAGTAACGACAACATAATTAATTTCTTCATAATATTATTGATTTAAAACTGATAATCCAGCTTTGGCAATTCTCACATCTTCGCTGCCATGTGCGCCTCCTACTCCGATTCCGCCCACTACTTCTTTGCCTATAAAGATGGGTACTCCACCATCCATGATCAAAATATTTTCGTCTAGATTTCTGATGTCTTCTGGTATTTTCCCTTCTTTTACTCCTTTGGCGATTTCGGCGGTTTCTCTTTTTTGAGAATTGGCGGTATAGGCTTTCTTGTAACTGGCTCTAAGCGTATGCACTCCTGCTCTATCGTCTCTTAAAACTGCAAGCGTTTGCCCCGAAGCATCTACCACTGTAACTGTTACATGATGATTGCTTTTTTGGGCTTCCTCATAGGCTTTTTGTGCAATTTTCATTGCCATATCGCCCGATAAGTAGGCTTTGGTCTGCGATTGAGCGTTGAGATTTGCCTGCATTAAAATGAATAAAATAGTTAGTTTTCTGATTATATTTTTCAATTTATCTTCAATTTTTCTATCGTTTATCTTCGATGCCAAACTCTCTCCACTGGCTTTGCTCTATATCTATCTTGATGCGTTTTTTAAGTTCTGCATAGAGTTTTTGCAGCTCATTAAGTTTAGCATCTAATGCCTGAGTTTTGGTTTTAAGGTCTGCTTTTAATTTTTCTTGTTCACTGTTTAAGGTTTCTATGGTTTGCCTCAAGCTCTCTAATTCGGAGATTTGGCTTTCCTTTACTCCTGCTGGCAAATTACTTTTGTATCGAGAGAGCCCATCAGCCATTACCTTAGCCAAGGTGATGTTTTCCGAGTATGATTTTTTTGCCATAATAATAATTTTTAATCGTTTTTATTGTGAATTTATAAAAGTTAAACTGGGACGATTGCTGTCCCAATAAGGAAATGTTTTGTCCTAAGTAGGAAATTCTTTGTCCCAGCTGGGAAACTCTTTGTCCCATCTGGGACGCCTTTTGTCCAAGTTAGGACAAAGCCCGTCCCACCTAGGAAATCCTTTGTCCTATATGGAATAAGGCTTTTCCTTAATAGATTTATTTATCAATTCTCTTGTAAGTATAAATTCTGTAATCTGCTTTATCATCTTTGTCGTAATCTGCTCCTAATACTTTCAATACTAGCTCTTCTCTATTCAGCTTGATGATTTGTTCTACGGGATTGAGCAGCCCTTTTATCTCCAATGTTGATTTTAGTTGATCAATAGTATAAGTTGTTTCACTAACTTGCTCTTTGCAATCGGCTGAATCTTCTTGTTCAAAATACTTATTTTCTATGTACTTACCGTCTTTTGTGTACTGATTAAAATCCTTAGAGTTACATTCATTGCTGCTGGACAATCCTAAATCCACCACCTCGCCATCACTACTTTTCACAATCTGGATAGCGGTAGGCTTCCATTTCCCTACAATAAGGCTTTCAAATTTCTCGATCGGGGGTTCTACTACTGGCTTATTGCCATTATCGTCATCTTTTGAGCAGGAAACTGCCAAAAGAGAACATAACATCGCAGGTATGATTAATTTTTTCATCGCTTTCTTTTTTTAAATTTTAGTAATCCCCCAGCGTTTCAGGGTTTTGAGCCAAAGCTTTTTCCAGTTGCTCATCGTTTGGAGCTTTTCCGTGCCAAGCGTGTGTGCCCATCATATAATCTACGCCATGTCCCATCTCGGTATGGAGCAAAATCGCTACTGGTTTTCCTTTGCCAGTTTTTGATTTAGCATCTTTCAATCCTTCTAAAATGGCAGGAATATCATTTCCTTTTTCTACCTCTACTACATCCCACCCGAAGGCTTGTAACTTAGCTTTTAAGTCGCCTAAGCTCAATACATCTTTGGTATCCCCATCGATTTGTCTTCCGTTGTAATCTATGGTAGAGATTATATTATCTACCCCCTTGGCTCCTGCATACATCAACGCCTCCCAGATTTGCCCTTCCTGCAATTCGCCATCGCCGTGCAAAGTATATACTAAATGGCTGTCTCCGTCCAATTTTTTACCCAAAGCCATTCCAATCCCCACAGAAAGCCCCTGACCTAGCGAACCAGATGCTACACGCACGCCCGGCAAACCCTCATGCGTAGTAGGGTGCCCTTGCAAGCGAGTGCCTAATTTTCTAAAAGTTGCTAATTCAGAAACAGGGAAAAATCCATTTCTGGCTAAAACGCTATAAAACACAGGTGAAATATGCCCATTAGACAAGAAGAAAACATCTTCGTTTTTTCCGTCCATTTTAAAATCTGTGCTATAATCCATCACCTCGCCATATAGGCAAACCAAGAATTCTGCACAACCTAAGGAACCACCTGGGTGTCCGCTATTCACTGCGTGCACCATGCGTAAAATATCTCTGCGTACTTGTGTAGTAAGATTTTCTAATTGTTGAATATCTGCCATGTTATATTTTTTGGTAAAAATAATGATTTTTCGAGAAAGTAGCGAAATTCACTATAGAATGTTGATAAGTTTTTATAGCTGAAAATGTGTTTTTAGCCATATTTTAATCTACAAAAAATATCATCGATTTGAACTTCGTTCAAACCTGGACGAACAATCATTTTTTTCACAAACATACCATCTTCAGCATAGATTTTCACTAAAGTTGGTTTCTCAACTTTGATGTTGATGTATCCATCTTTTCCAGTGCTTGCAATAACTTCTTTGCTGTCTCTCACACCTCCATTGTCGGCAGCGTACACATTTGTCGCGCTCAATCCTGTAGCAATAAATGCTAGTGTTAATACTAATTTTTTCATTTTTTAATAGGTTTGTGCTGCAAATTTAAATATGATAAATATCATATACAAATTTTAGAACAAGAAATATGTATATTTAACATTAAGCTTTATTCAATGTAAAAAACACACCCACCAACTCTTAACGGATTAACAAGATATTAAGAATTAAAAAAGGCGGATAAAAATGTTTTTTGAAAGTTTAGCTCGGATCCACATCAAAATCAATACGCACACGGCGAAATGCATTCACTCCGTGCAACTTAGTTAGTGCTTCTTTAAGCAACTGCTTTATTTTTTTAGGGCTTTGCCCCTCTTTAATTTTAATTAAAGTTTTAAATCTGTATTGATTGTTTAGCCTTGCAATCGAGGGCGCGGCAGGGCCAAGCAAAGTTTGATCATCAAAGAAATGACGCAACATCTGCGTGTAGTAATTCGCTGTTTTTTCTGCCAATTCTTGGTCTTTGTGCCTGAATGTAATTTCTATTAATTTGCAATATGGCGGATAGAGCGTGTGTTCGCGTTCGGACAAAATCTCTTTGGCTGTATTTTCGTAATCGAATTTCTGTGCATTTTTTAAAACAAAATGATCTGCTTTGTAAGCTTGCACTATCACTTTTCCTTGTTCCTTTCGGCGTCCTGCACGCCCTGCCACTTGCACAATTCGCTGAAATGCTCGCTCGTGTGCTCTGAAATCTGGAAAATTGAGCAGATTATCTGCCTTGATGATACCTACCAGATTCACATTGTCAAAATCTAAACCTTTGGTAACCATCTGTGTACCTACTAGCAAATCTATTTCATGATTTTCAAGTGCTTCAATCAGTTTTTCAAAGGCAAATTTCTTGCGCATGCTATCTACATCCATACGGGCTATTTTATGCTCGGGAAATAGTTGCACAAATTCGTCTTCTATTTGCTGGGTTCCCAATCCCACTGTTTTTAAATCCGTAGAGCCACATTCATAGCACTTTACGGGCTTGGCTTGCGTATGCCCACAGTAGTGACATTTTAATTCTTGAGTTAATTTATGGTAGGTGAGCGAAACATCACAATTGGGACAATACGGCGTGTGCCCACAATCGTTACACTCCAGCACGGGCGAAAATCCTCTACGATTTTGGAATATGATGACTTGCTTTTTATGTTCAAAAGCGTTTAAAATTGCATTTTTCAGCTCAAATGAAACATGCCCGATCATTCTATTTTGTTGCACGGCTTCCCTCAAATCTACGATTTCCATCACAGGCATTTTCACATTGCCATATCGCTCGGTGAGTGGCACATAAGCAATTTTATTTTCTTGCGCCAAATAATACATCTCAAGCGAAGGCGTTGCCGAACCTAGCAAAACTTGCGCTCCGTTCATTTTTGCCCAAACCATTGCCGCATCTCGTGCGTTGTAAAATGGTCGAGTATCTGTTTGTTTTAAAGAAGATTCGTGCTCCTCGTCTACGATTACAAGCCCTAAATCTTGCAGAGGTAGAAACAACGAAGAACGGGCTCCCACTATTATATTATATTCATTATTTAAAACTTTTTCCCAGAGCTCTACCCTTTCGTTTTGGTTAAACTTGGAATGGTACACACCCACTTGATCGCCAAAATATTTCTGAATGCGCTGTGTGAGCTGTGTAGTGAGCGAAATCTCTGGTAATAAATACAATACTTTTTTCTTTTGTGCCAAAACACGCTCAATACATTTGATATAAATCTCGGTTTTTCCCGAAGAAGTTACGCCATGCAAAAGCACATTTTTTTGATGATTAAGTGCCTCCTGCACCGAATCAAACGCCGTTTGCTGTGCAGGGCTTAATGTTTTAATTTTGCTAAGTTCCTCATCATACGTTTGCACACGCTGGGTTTGGTCTTCATAAATTTCAACCAAATGTTTTTCGGCAAGTGCATTCAGCGTGGCGTGTGTCGTGTTGTTTTCCTTTATAAATTCAGAAACTTTCACGGGCGAATTGCTTTGTTTTTGCTTAACAATCAGTTTTAAATACAATTCTCTCTGCTTAGGAGCTCGGCTTAATTCTTGAATGCTTTGAGCCTTGGTTTCGGCAGAAATGTTTTCATTTAGCCGAATATAATTTTCGATTTTAGGCGTATATTTTTGGATTAATTTTTCGTCTAAAATCACTAAACCATAAGACATTAATTCCTTCAATAATGGCAACGCCGACTTTCGCTCAACCAAATCTGCACATTCATCTACGGAGAGAATCCCTTTCACGCTCAAAGCTTCCCAAATCGTGTAGGCTTCATCGGAAAGTTCCATTTCGGGCGTAAGTTTTTGCTCAGGAACAATTTTCACAAAAGTGTCGCTATCAAGCTTTAACGCCGTGGGAAAAACATTGCCATACACATCGCCGAGCGAACACATATAATATTCCGCAATCCACTCCCAGAATTTGATTTGCTTTTCGGTCACGAGTGGCTTGGCGTCGAGCAAAGCATAAATGGGCTTGGTTTTATATAATTCCGGTTGATTTTTATGGATTGAATGCACTATGCCTGTGTACAATTTTCGGTTGCCAAACGGCACCGCTACACGCTGCCCCACTTGCACTTTGCCACGCATCTCTCTCGGGATATGATAACAAAAAGTGCCGTCGAGCGGAAGTGGCAAAATCACTTCGGCAAAATGGATTTCAATCGGATTTTTCAATTTAGCTAAAACTTTTTTTTCGCTGATTTTATGATTGTTTTAATTCTTTTCTTCGTTGAAGCTCTTTTTCGATCAAAGTCAATTCTCGGTTGGATTGTCCCGCCACCGAGGTGTTTTCTTGTGCTCTTCGGATTAAATACGGAATCACCTCTTTTACAGGACCAAACGGAACATATTTTGCCACATGATAGCCATTTTCGCCCAGCACAAAGCTAATGTTATCGCTCATGCCCAGCAATTGCCCAAACCAGCAATCTTTTAACTCTGAATTTTGGTCGATTTTATTTTTAAGATTCATACAGCTTTCCTCGTTGTGCGTGCCCGCAAAAAGGAAAATCCTATCGTGATGCTCGGTAATGAAATCAATTGCCGCATTGTACGAGACATCTGTTGCTGCTTTATTAGGCTGAATCGGAGACGGATACCCCATCTTCTGTGCACGCTCACGCTCCTTTTCCATATAGGCGCCGCGCACGATTTTAAAGCCTAAATAGTAGCCTTCTTCTTCCGCTTTTTTAAATTCATTTTTTAAATATTCTAAGCGATCGGTGCGATACATTTGCAAAGTATTGAGCACTACAACTCTCTCTTTATTAAAAGTTTTCATCATTTCTTGCGCCAAGTCATCTGCCGCATCTTGCAACCAAGTTTCCTCGGCATCGATCATGATTTTGACACCTTTTTCGTATGCTTTTTTGCAGGTTTTATAGTAGCGGGTTTTGATATGCTCCCACGCCGTGTGTTCAGCTGGAGAAAGCTGTTGCTTTTTGCCCACTTTTTCATACAAATCAATATTTCCGTAGCCCGTAGGTTTAAACACTACAAAAGGGATTTTTGGATTATTTTCAGCTAAATCTATAATCGACAAAATTTCATAAAAACAGGCATCATAAGATTTCTCATCTTCCTTTCCCTCAATCGAATAATCCAAAATGCTGCCCACATTTTGCTCATACAATCTGTCTACCGTCTGGAGAGATTCTTGTAAATTTTCGCCCCCACAAAAATGATCAAAAATCGTATTTTTGACAAGTGTTTTTACACCAGGTATGTTTTTGAATATCGGCAAACTCACCGCTCCAAAATTTACCAAAAAATTATAATTCACGGATTTAAAAAGCAAATACGCTCTCTTGAGTTCATAATCAGACTTGGAGCGAAAGGCGATTTCTGTATTTTCAAAAAATTTCATTCGATTAATTTTAGCATTAAAACAAATTTAAAATTTTATTCATTTTTTCGCAATAGTTTTTTATTATTTTTATTTTTGTTTCCCACTCTTTTAAAAGCTTTATTTCAATAAAGTTATAATTGAATTTGAATGAAAGAAATACTTAAAATAGGGATTTTCATTTTTATCATCATCTTATTATTTCCTGAAACTTTTTTAGGAATCACACTTTTTGGTTTTATCATTTTTAAAGATATATTACTTATTTTAACCATATTATGTGTATTTTTAATCCCTATTTTACTTGTTAAAAATTGGAGTAAAAACGAGACTTGCTCAACAAGAGAAAATATTAAACCAACAGAAAAAAAGTTTAATTCCGAAGATTTTTATCAAAAAAACACTTTTCTTTCAAAAAAGAAAAATTGCGATGCTACATTGCGAAAAAAAAGATTAAAAAAATATAGATTTTATAATTAAAAATATAGCCAAATAGGTTTTTGAAATATAGCTAAAACCCATTTTTTAGCTATCTTTGTACTTTAAGATTTCAAAAAATAAAATATGACACAAGCGCCTATTTATTTCAACCAAGGTTTTGAAGCTTTAGACCAATTGATTGCTGAAAAAAACTACAGCAGTATTATGATTTTGGTCGATGAAAATACGCATGAAAAATGCCTTCCTTTGTTTCTTCAAAAAACTGAAAACATTACAAATTGTGAATTTATAGAAATTCCTGCGGGCGAAGATACTAAGCAATTATTTTTCGTAAATCAAGTACTTAAAACATTGAAGTTGAGCGGACTTGATCGTAAATCTTTGCTCATCAATTTAGGGGGTGGTGTCGTTACTGATTTCGGTGGTTTTGTAGCGTCCATCTACAATCGCGGAATCGATTTTGTAAATATCCCAACCAGTTTGCTTGCCATGGTAGACGCTTCTGCGGGCGGAAAAACAGGTGTGGATTTATGCGGAATTAAAAACATTGTGGGCACATTTTCTCAGCCACAAATGGTGATTATCGAAACGGAATTTTTGGAAACTTTGCCAGCGCGAGAATTGCTTTCTGGTTTTGCAGAAATGCTTAAACACGGTTTAATTCAAGATGAAAAACAGTGGAAAACGCTTTCTGAAATCAAAGAATTAAGTGCAAAAAACATTGCAGGATTGATTGAGGATTCTGTGAATGTAAAACTAAATGTAGTAACGCAAGACCCTACCGAAAAGGGACTTAGAAAAATCCTAAATGCAGGACACACGCTTGGACACGCCATAGAAACTTATTTTTTATGGCTCGACAAAAATGTTATTGCCAAAGGCGAATCGGTGGGAGATAAAATTAATAATTTCATCACGGCGAGCTTGGAAAGCGATGATGATTTGTCGCAACCTATCGTTGCTGAAAATGAAGGCGAGCCGAGCATCACTCATGGCGAAGCGGTGGCTACGGGCTTAATGCTGGAAGCGCATTTGGCTTGGCAAAAAGGCTTTATTACTAAAGAGGTATTAAACGAAATTTTTTATCGACTGACCGAGCTTTATCCTTATTTTGAATTGCCTTCGGCTAAAATTTTGGAGCAAATTATGCTGCACGACAAGAAAAACGAAGGGGGCAAAATCAATTTTGTGATGCTAAGACGCATCGGCGAATGCACACCAGACAAAGTAGAATGCACGCTCGATGAAATTCAAAATGCAATTGATTTTTACACTGAAAATTTCCCGAAATAAGGATTTTTTCAAATTTTTGGAATAAAAAAATGAAAATATAGTTTTACATTGAAAATATACCCCCCTAAATTATCCCTTTCGTTGGCAATCATTTAGAAATGATATTTTACCACTGAAAAGTCAATTATTACCACTGAAAAATAAATAATAACCACTTAGAAATAATATTTTACCACTGAAAAATAGATAATGACCACTTGAAAATGATATTTTATCACTGAAAAGTCAATTATTACCACTGAAAAATAGATAATAATCACTTAGAAATGATATTTTACCACTGAAAAGTCAATTATTACCACTGAAAAATAAATAATAATCACTTAGAAATGATATTTTACCACTGAAAAATAGACAATAACCACTTAGAAATGATATTTTACCACTGAAAAATAGACAATAACCACTTAGAAATGATATTTTACCACTGAAAAGTCAATTATTACCACTGAAAAATAAATAATAATCACTTAGAAATGATATTTTACCACTGAAAAATAGATAATGACTGAAATTTATTTATTTCTAAATGAAAAAATGAGAAAAATCAGTGAGAGTGATTAAAATTGAAATGAACGATACGATTGATTTTACACAAAAAATCCCTTCAGCCAAAAACTGAAGGGATTTTTTTAATCATTATTTTGTTTTTTATTCTTTGGTTCTGAAAACCAATCCGCTTTCTTCGAAATAATCGATGAGCACTACAGAGTTGTCGTGTACATTACCCGCCAAAATTTCTTTGGACAATTTGTTGAGCACTTCTTGCTGAATGGCTCTTTTGATTGGTCTTGCCCCAAATTGCGGATCATAACCAATTCTTGACAAATAATTAATAGCCTCTGGTGTAGTGTCCAGTACGATTTCTCGTTTTGCCAATAATTTCGACAAAGATTTCAATTGTAATTCCACGATTTCTTTGATTTCTTCTCTCTTCAATGGTTTGAAAAGGATTGTTTCATCGATACGGTTTAGGAATTCTGGCTTAAAGCTTTGTTTTAATAATGTAAATACTTCTTCTTTTGTTTGGCTTAAAACAGCTTCTTCGTCTTTGTTTTCCAAATCGGCAAAATTATCTTGAATAATGTGCGAACCGATGTTTGATGTCATGATCACAATCGTGTTTTTGAAATTCACGGTGCGCCCTTTATTGTCCGTCAATCGTCCATCGTCAAGCACCTGCAACAAGATATTGAATGCATCTGGATGCGCTTTTTCTATCTCATCTAAAAGCACCACTGAATATGGGCGACGGCGAACTGCCTCAGTCAATTGTCCACCTTCATCGTAACCCACATAGCCCGGAGGCGCTCCTACCAAACGGCTCACGGCGTGACGCTCTTGGTATTCACTCATGTCGATACGCGTCATACTATCTTCGTCGTCGAATAGATATTCCGCCAAGGCTTTTGCCAGCTCGGTTTTCCCTACCCCAGTCGAACCTAAGAATAGGAACGAACCAATCGGTCTACGCTCATCGCTCAAGCCTGCACGGTTTCTACGAATCGCATCAGACACGGCAGAGATTGCTTCTTCTTGCCCAATGACACGTCGGTGCAATTCAGATTCAAGATTAAGCAATTTATCTCGCTCAGATTGCATCATTTTGGTTACAGGGATTCCTGTCCAGCGAGCTACCACTTCGGCAATGTCTTCCCTGTCCACTTCTTCCTTAATCATTTTGGCATCTTGGTCGGTAAATTGTTTTTCCAATTCAGCCAACTTAGCTTCTTCTTCTTTAATTTTACCGTAACGGATTTCTGCTACTTTTCCGTAATCGCCCAAACGCTCGGCACGCTCGGCTTCCAATTTTAAATCTTCGATATTTTTGCGAGCCACTTGAATGTTGTCTGCCAAACTTTTTTCAGACTGCCAAGTTGCATTCAATTCGCTTCTTTTATCATTTAATTCAGAAAGTTCTTGTTTTAATAAAGCTAATTTTCGCTCATCGTTTTCACGCTTAATCGCTTCGATTTCAATTTCTAATTGCATGATTTTTCTATCCAAAACATCTAGTTCCTCTGGTTTGGAATTCATTTCCATACGCAATTTAGAAGAGGCTTCATCGATTAAATCAATTGCTTTATCTGGCAAAAATCTATCTGAAATATATCTTTCCGAAAGCTCAACGGCAGCGATAATCGCCTCGTCTTTGATTCTGATTTTATGGTGAACTTCATATTTTTCTTTGATACCACGCAAGATAGAAATTGCATCTTCTTCGTTTGGTTCTTCCACCATTACTTTTTGGAATCGACGCTCAAGTGCTTTATCTTTTTCAAAATATTTTTGGTATTCGTTTAAGGTCGTAGCCCCAATTGAACGCAACTCACCACGAGCCAAGGCTGGTTTCAAAATATTGGCAGCATCCATTGCACCTTCTCCACCACCAGCACCTACAAGTGTGTGAATTTCATCGATAAACAAAATGATTTGCCCCTCGGAGCCAGTCACTTCTTTTACCACTGATTTTAATCTTTCCTCAAATTCACCTTTGTACTTAGCCCCTGCAACGAGTGCCCCCATATCCAGTGAATAGATTATTTTATCTTTCAAGTTTTCGGGCACATCGCCGTTTACGATTCTGTGCGCTAAGCCTTCGGCAATGGCAGTTTTACCCACCCCTGGCTCACCGATTAGAATCGGGTTGTTTTTAGTTCTTCTCGACAAAATTTGCAATACTCGGCGAATTTCCTCGTCACGCCCAATCACAGGATCTAATTTCCCTTCAATCACCAAATCGTTTAAGTTTTTGGCATATTTTGAAAGCGAATTATAGGTATCCTCCGCACTTTGAGAAGTTACACGCTCGCCTTTTCTAAGCTCTGCACTCACATCTAAAGTACCTTGATGCGAAGCCCCCAAGGATTTAAGCAAATCAGATACTCTATCATTGGCATTCAATAAAGCTAAAAGCAAATGCTCCACACTCACAAAATCATCTTTCATCTTTTGCGCCTCGATCGATGCATCGTTTAGCACACGACTCAATGCCGACGAAACATGCATATCGCCTCCCGTAACCTTGGCGTAGGTATTTATAATTTTTTCTAATTCTTTTTTCAAATAATCTATGTTTACGCCCTGTTTTTTAAGAATAAACTCAATTACTTGATTATCTTCGTTCAATAGAGCCTCCATTAAATGACCGTTCTCTATCGCTTGGTTTCCATGCATTTGTGCAAGTTGCTGTGCCTTTTGCACCACTTCTTGCGATTTTATTGTAAATTTATTGATATCCATAATAAATAATTTTAAGGGTCGTACATTTGTACGTTGGTTAATAATTTGATAATTTATAACTTTGATATAGGCATGGACAAAGACCGATTAAGGGGTGGTTCAAGAAACCGGGTTTAACGTTCAGTCCCCATGCCTTTACATCTGAAATCTGGATAGTTCGTTGGGACTTATGATCCCGTGTTGGCGACGATAGATTACAGGATGTATTCAACCAAATTAAAGACGTTATGACTTACATTGGAATTGACATCAGCAAGGACAGCTTTGTAGCTGCTTTTCCGAAAGTATCGGGTTATCAGACCCAAACTTACCCTAATACCGTAAAAGGTATCAGGAAGTTCATCGGCTCGCTTTCCGTAACAGAACATCATTGTGTGATGGAAGCCACCGGCAATTACGGCTTTCTGCTTCTTTATCTGCTTGACAGGCAAGGAATAGCTTCCAGTATGGTAAATCCCAAACAAATCAAGCACTTCTCACGCATGATGATGACCGTCACCAAGACCGACCCCAAAGATGCCTGTATGATTGCCATGTACGGGGAGAAAATGAATCCTCCCGTTTACAAGATGCCCTCTGAAGCCGTCATGCTGCTGAAGCAGAAGAAAACGATTATCAGGCAGTTGAAGAAACAGCTTACGGCGAGCAAGAACCTGAAAAGCTCCCTCGTTATGCTTCCGTTCCAAGACAAGAACGGGATGAAAGCGTTGGATAAGACCATTTCTTTTTTGGCAAGCCAAATTGAGTCTTTGGAATCCGAACTTGCAGACTTGGCTTCGTCTGAGTTTGACAGGCAGGTTAAACTACTCACATCCATCAAAGGGATTGGCATCACTTTGGCTACAGCCTTGATTGTCGCTACCGGAGGATTCTCCTATTTCAACAATGCAAAGCAGGTTTCCCGTTTTATCGGGATATGCCCGACTTACCAGCAGTCAGGAACATCCGTACACATCAAAGGTGGGATTAACCGAAACGGGGATGCGAGCCTGCGTTCTTTGCTTTATGTCGCCTCGTGGTCTGCTTTACGTGGAAACACAACCTGTAAAGAATGCTACGCACGGTTGAAAGCCAACGGGAAGCCTTCCAAAGTGGCTCTTATCGCTGTTGCTAACAAACTCGTCAGACAAGCATTTGCCGTAATTAAATCAGATGCACCTTATGTGGATGGATTCGTTTCTACCCATCAAACAAAATAACCTATGGTGGAATTTTTGCTCTCATTTTATTTGCTTATTAATATAGTTCGTTAAATTTTCATGTATTAAGTTTTTAATTTATTTTATAAGTTTACCTCAAATATTTAGCCATTTATGAAAATAAGACAAAAATTCTCAACATTAAAAGCCTGATAAAAAACAGCTGACAATTAGTCAGTTTTCGCACAAAAAACTAATATAATTAACACAATTAATTATTTTTTATATCTTTGCAAAATGAAAAGAATTTTATTGCTACTATTTATCAGTCTTTCAGGATTTATCATGGCTCAATCGCCTGTAGGCACTTGGAAAACTATTGATGACAACACGGGAAAAGCTCGCTCGTTTGTAAAAATCTACGAAAAAAACGGTGAACTCTTTGGCAAGATTGTAAAAATCACAAATCCCGCTCTGCAAGATAAAAGATGCGAAAAATGCAAAGGCGACAAAAAGAATAAGCCTCTTCTAGGCTTTGAGGTAATTACTGGGCTAAAGAAAAATGGAAACATTTGGGAAGATGGCAAAATTACCGATCCAGATTCTGGCAAAGAATATTCTTGCAAAATAGAATTAGATGGCAAGAATAAATTGAAAGTGAGAGGATTTCTTGGCTTTTCGCTTTTGGGGCGCACACAGGTGTGGGAACGCGTAAATTAATCTAAATTTAAAATTCGTTTGAGTTATTTTAAGACTAAAAAATTTTATAGTCATCAATTAATTTATAACTTGCGCGCTCAAATTGAATTCTAAACAGATTGTATGCCCAAAGATTTTCCTTTTTTAAAGAAATTTGAAAAAAAAATAGAAGAAGCCAAGTCGCTTGACAAAAATAACCGATTGGCTAGAAAATTAAGTCTTGGTCCATACCAATTGGCTAAAAAAATGGGCGAAGAATCGGTGGAGATGGTCATTGCTTCTGGAAAAGAATGCGACAAGGATTTTCTGGAAGAGTCGGCAGATGTTTTTTACTACTACATGCTGGCTTTGCACGATCGAGGCTACTCGCTTAAAGATGTTTTGCTTATCTTAAAAGATCGAGACAAAAACGGAAAGAAGGACAAGGTTTACTAAAAAAAACAAAAAAACGCGATTTTCTATGAAAATCGCGTTTTTTTCAATAACTTAAAAAAATCTTCATTCCAATTAAGAATGCAACATGTCTTTTTTCTCCAATAGCTCTTCTTCAGACTCTTGATAGTTTTCGTCTGGGATACAACAATCTACTGGGCACACTGCCGCACATTGTGGCTCATCGTGGAATCCTTTACACTCTGTACATTTATCTGGCACGATGTAGTACACATCATCGCTTAGCGGTTCTTGAGCTTCGGCAGCATCGGCAGAACGCCCATTTCTACCTGACACAAACCCCGTAAGTGTAGTTCCGTCTTCGAAACGCCAATCCATAGCTCCTTCGTAAATTGCGTTGTTTGGGCACTCTGGTTCGCAAGCACCACAATTAATACATTCGTCTGTTATTTTGATTGCCATAATTAAAATCTTATTTTTGTTGCAAATTAACAACAAATTCTATGCAATTAAAAAATCGTGTCGCAACTTTTTGCGATTTGGGGCGTAATTTAGAATCATTCATAAAAAATCATTCAAAAAACGAATTTTCTCCCGAGCAAGAGAAGCTTGCCCTTGCCATACGAAAAGCAAGTGTGCAAAATCCTTGGTTTACAGAAGAAAATATGCTTTTCACACTGAGTGAATGGGCTCAGGCTTTAAGCCCTGAAAATATAGAAAAATGGCTTAAAAATTATGATTTTTCGCCCAAAGGTTTAACCATTGGGATTGTAGCCGCGGGCAATATTCCGATGGTAGGGTTTCACGATTTGCTTTGTGTGTTGCTTGCGGGCGAAAAGGCTCAAATCAAATTGTCGTCCAAAGATCAATCGCTAATGCAATACATGATTGATTTTCTAAAAACGCATTCAGAAGATTTAAACCAAGCTATAGAAGTGGCTGAAAATCTCCACGATTACGATGCTGTGATTGCCACAGGTAGCGATAACACGGCACGCTATTTTGAAGCTTATTTTAAAGATAAGCCACACATCATTCGCCGAAATAGAACATCGGTGGCAGTGCTCACGGGCGATGAAACGGACGAACAATTGAGGTTGCTTTGTCATGATATGCTCCGATATTTTGGGCTAGGTTGCAGAAATGTGACCAAACTCTATATTCCTAAAAATTATGATTTAAATCGAATTTTCAAGGCACTTTATGATTGGAAAGACATCATTAATCACCACAAGTATGCTAATAATTACGACTACAATCGTGCGATTTTGATGATGAAGCAAATCCCCATCATGGACAATGGTTTTGTATTGCTGGAAGAAAATGCTTCACTTTTCAGTCCCATTGCGGTGGTTTATTACGAAAAATATGACTCCGATGCTATTTTAAACCAAACTTTGGCATCGCTTCAAGACAAAACCCAATTCCTTGTTACAGAAAACTTTAATACAACTTTAACCACTACTCCATTCGGGCAAGCACAACGACCAAATCTTTGGGATTATGCCGATGGGATTGATACTATGGAATGGATTATCGGGCTAAAATGAATCTAAGTATCTTGAAAAGTTTTCATTTTCAAAGTTAATTGTGTACATTTGTTGGATTAAGTTATAGATTAAAAATTAATATAATATGAAATTTATCGTTGCGAGTTCGACATTGCAAAAGCACCTACAAATGCTAGGTAGCGTCATAAATTCAAGCAATACTTTAGCTATTTTAGACAATTTTTTGTTTGATTTAGATCACAATCAATTGAAAATCACTGCAACAGATTTAGAAACCACCATTTCGACCGTGATCGAAGTTCAGTCAGAAGATGTGGAATCTATTTGCGTGCCTTCAAAGATTTTGCTTGATACGCTTAAAACTTTCCCAGACCAGCCTTTAACTTTCTTAAAAAGAGAAGATAATCAATTAGAAATCGTTTCTGATCAAGGTAAATACCAGCTATCTTATCTTTCGTCTGAGGATTTTCCAGAAACACCAGCTTTGCCAGATGTGAGCTCTACAACAATCCCGAGCGATGTCTTGGTAGAGGCGATTAACAAAACTATTTTTGCAACGAGCAACGATACTCATCGCCCTGTGATGACGGGTGTTTATTTCGAATGGAATAGCAATTTCCTACAATTTGTGGGAACAGATGCACACCGCTTGGTGAAATATACAAGAAATGACTTACATTCAACAGATGGTTCGGAATTCATTATGCCTAAAAAGCCTATGAATATCTTAAAAAATATTTTGCCTTCTGGAGAAGATGTGATTGTGGACTATAACGAAAACAATGCAAGATTTAGCGTAGGGAATTTGACCATTACTTGCCGATTGGTAGATGGGAAGTATCCTGCTTATGGTGCTGTGATCCCAAAAGAAAATCCAAAAGTGATGACTATCAACCGTACGATGTTCTTGAACTCGCTACGCCGTGTGTCTATCTTTGCCAATAAATCAACTTACCTTGTAAGATTAAAACTAAATGGTAATCAATTAACCATCAACTCAGAAGATACAGATTTCGCAAACAAGGCTGAGGAAAAATTGCCATGCGACTACCATGGAGAAGAATTCCAAATTGGATTTAATGCTAAATTCTTGTCTGAAATCTTACAAAATTTACAAAGCGAAGACATTACACTTTCTATGTCTGAACCAAGCCGTGCGGGTATCATAAAACCTGTGGGAGACTTGGAAGAAGGCGAAGAAATCTTAATGCTTGTGATGCCACTAATGCTTTCAGCTAAATAAAAAATTTAAACCAACATAAATAAGTATTTAATCTATAATACATGAAAATTTCTCACCAATTGCTATCTGATTTTTTAAAAACAGATTTAAATGTAGAAAAAGTTTCAGCCATTTTAACCGATACAGGACTTGAAGTAGAAGGAGTAGAAAAAACTGGCGTTGCCAAAGAAGATTTAGAAGGTTTTGTTGTAGGAAAAGTATTGACCTGCGAACAACATCCCAACGCCGACAAACTTAAAGTTACAACCGTAGATTTAGGAAACGGTAACATTCAGCAAATCGTGTGCGGTGCACCAAACATTGCAGCAGGGCAAAATGTTCCTGTGGCAACTGTGGGTACCGTAATCAAAGATGATAAAGGAAACTCGTTTACCATCAAAAAAGCAAAATTAAGAGGCGAAGAATCAAACGGAATGATTTGCTCTCAAAAAGAATTACGCATTTCTGAGGATAATTCTGGGATTTGGGTAATGGATGAAAGCCTAGTGGCGGGAACTCCCCTATCAGAAATTATTGAAGAGAGTGTAGATTATGTGTACGAAATCGGGCTTACTGCCAATCGTGCCGATGCTATGTCGCATTTCGGTGTAGCACGAGACGCCTATGCCGCTATGAAATCTAAAAAGCTCAATGCTTCTTTTGAACAGCCTAATACAGAGCTTGAAATCAGCTCAAAAGAAAAATCTCCAATTGAGGTAAAAGTAGAAGATGCTGAGCTTTGTCCGAGATATGCAGGAATTTATATCAAAGGAGTAAAAGTAGCTCCATCGCCACAATGGCTTCAACAGAGATTAAAAGCCATCGGACTTTCGCCTAAAAACAACTTGGTAGATGCTACCAACTATGTTTTGCACGGATTGGGGCAACCAATGCACGCTTTTGATGCCGATAAAATTGCAGGAAATACCATTATTGTAAAAAAAGCCACAGAAGGCGAAAAATTTACTACGCTAGACGAGGTAGAACGCACTTTGAGTGGCGATGATTTGATGATTTGCAATGCAAACGAACCTATGTGTATCGCTGGTGTAATGGGTGGTAAGGATTCTGCTGTGAGCGAAACCACACAAAACATTTTCTTAGAAAGTGCTTACTTCAATCCCGTGAGCGTGAGAAAAACGGCTAAAAGCCAAACAATTAACAGTGATTCATCATTCCGATTTGAAAGAGGAATTGATCCTAATTACTGTGTAAAAGCCTTGCATTTTGCCGTAAAATTAATCCAAGAAATCGCAGGTGGCGAAGTAGTAGGACAAATAATAGATGTGTACCCTACACCAATCGAAGGTTTTGACGTTTTGCTACAATATAGAAATGTAGAAAGAATTTTGGGCGAAAGACTGCATCGCGAAAAAATCAAAGAAATTTTAGAACTTCTTGACATAGAAATCATCTCTGAAACAGACGGAACTTTGGAATTAAAAGTACCTGCATATCGTGTAGATGTTCAGCGTGAGATTGATGTGATTGAAGATATTTTGAGAATCTATGGCTACAACAATATCCAAATCAACGAAAAGGTGAGCTCTTCCATCGTTGCTGGCGAGGGATTCCTAGACCATAAAGTGAGCGAGGGCATTTCTGATTTGTTGATCACACACGGATTTAACGAAGCGATGAACCTCTCGATGTACAAAAAAGAGTACAACGATTGGCTTGGATTTAGCGAAAAAAATTCTGTGACTTTGATTAACTCATTAAGCCAAGATGTTTCGACAATGCGTAGAAGTTTGTTGCCAAGTTTGCTCTCAAACTTAGACTACAACATTAAACGCCGAAATAGCAATATCAAGTTATTTGAATTTGGAAAATCTTACCGAGTAGAAAACGGAAAATATATCGAAACTCCACATTTGGCTCTCGCTGTAACTGGTGATGTAGCGGGCGAAAATTGGCATGAAAAATCGAGAAGTGTTTCTTTCTTCTACCTTAAAGGTGTTGTGGAGCAAATTTTAGAAAAATTCAAAGCTCAAAACACAAAAGGTGCAGAATTGAAAAAAGATTACTTTACCTATGCACTAAACTATCTTCTAAACGAAGAATCTTTGGTATATGTAGCAGAAGTAAACAAAGATTTATTAAAGAAATTCGACATCGATCAGCCTGTGTTTTATGCAGAATTTGGCATGGAAGCTTTCTACAAAAATTATGAGGAAAACAAAGGCATGAAATTCAAAAGCTTGCCTAAATTCCCGAGCGTAAGAAGAGATTTGGCACTATTGCTAAACACAGATACAAGCTATGAAGCTGTAAAAGAATGTGTTGAAGCTTGCGACACTACCCACATCAAAGATGTAAATTTATTTGATGTGTATCAAGGTGATAAACTTCCTGAGGGTAAAAAGTCGTATGCAATCAGCCTTCAATTACAAGATGAGGAAAAGACAATGAACGATAAGCAAATTGATGCGATTATGAAAAAAGTAATCAAAGTGCTTCAAGATAAATTAAACGCAGAACTTAGAAACTAATTTAGCATGAAAAAATTATCCATATTGTTTGTTATGGCAATTTTGCTTTTCTCGTGCGATGCCCTAAGCCCTATTGCAAAAGGCTCTACCGATGTTTCAAAATTGTACGGAAATTGGATTTTACAAAACAATAAAGATGCAGAAATTGGTTTCAACGCAGATCCTTTATCTATTAATTTTCAAAAAGATGGAGAAGAACTGAAAGTAAATGGATTTGCAGGGTGCAACCGATTTTTTGGAGCATGCACAGCACAAGCTGGCGTAATCAACCTAGCCAACTTAGCAAGCACTCGCATGGCTTGTCCGCAACTTGATATAGAAAAACGATATTTATCGCTTTTAAGTAAATCAAATCGTTACGAAATCAAAGGAAAGGACTTGTATTTTTATCAAAATAATTTATTGTTATTACATTTTAAACGATAAATTCAATTTTTATAATATTCGCAAAAGAGAGGTTTCATTTGAAATGAAATCTCTCTTTTTTATTTAACTAATTTTAAAGAATAGCACAAATATTTAGTTTTTAGATAATTAAGACAACAATTAAATTCATTCACTCATTTTTAATAAAAATAGGTATCATTTTTGATTCTTGTAGGGCAAGATAATTTAAATCAATCATGGGATATTATTTAATAATTGGTATTTTCACTCTCGCAAGCATGTATGTGAGCCATAAACTGAAATCCAAATTTCAGCTATACTCAAGAATGCGACTTTCCAATGGCATGAGCGGAAAAGAAATCGCAGAACAAATGCTTGCCGATAATGGAATAAATGATGTGAGAGTAGTTTCGGTTCCAGGACAGCTGACCGATCACTACGACCCGCGAAACAAAACCGTAAACCTATCAGAAGGCGTGTATTTAGAAAGATCTGCCGCTGCCGCTGCTGTTGCGGCACACGAATGCGGACACGCTGTGCAACATAAAGTGGGCTACAAATGGCTTAACTTTAGATCTAAAATGGTGCCTGCTGTGAATGTAAGTTCTAATTTATCAATGTTTTTGATTATGGGAGGTATCGCTCTTTATGCAACCATGAACATTCCATATATATTGATTTTAGGAATTGTATTTTTTGCAGTAACTACCATTTTCACTTTTGTGACCCTGCCCGTGGAATATGATGCCAGCAACCGAGCACTCGCCTGGATGGAGCAAAGAAATATAGTGCAACCACGCGAATATGCCGCTGCCAAAGATTCTTTGAAATGGGCAGCTAGAACTTACTTAGTCGCTGCAATTGGCTCACTAGCACAATTGTTATACTTCCTAAGTATGCTTGACCGAAGAAATTAAATTTAATATGTTTTTCATTTAGAACTCCCTTTCCAAAAATGGAAAGGGAGTTTTTTATTGGAGAGAAAAACCATATTTAAAAGTATTTTTTTTCTTATAAAAATTAAAAAAATCGCAAATTAAACTTAAAAAAATAAACTAACTGTAATATTCACACATTCATTTTCAAACACTTGGCAAGATGTTTGCCCTCTTATTTAGCGTATTAATATTTTAAATTTTTTAGATTATGAAAAAAACAATGAAAATTTTTGGATTACTATTGCTTATGGTAGTAGCATCGTTTACTTTAGTTTCATGTAGTAACGACGACGATCCAGCAGACAACCTATTTTTCGTAGGTTCATACGAAGGAAAAGTGGGCTACTCTGAAGGTTTTTTAGCCAAAAATAATGTAGGTCTTCAAGATGGAAAAGTTACTGTAGTAAAAGCTGGAGACAGATACAACTTTGAATTCTCTGGAACAGATGAAGATATCCCAACCCTTACAGGGATAAAAATTGAAAAAGGTAAAAACTCATCTATAAAAGTTGAAGGACTTGGAGAAGGACAATATATTAATATTGATGAAAAAAATCTTACGCTTTTTGTTCAACAAGATGGAAAAACTTGGGTGGCTCAAGCTAAAAGAAAATAGATTAGTTAATTTATAATTGAAAAAAGTGAGGAAATTTGATTTCCTCACTTTTTTTGTTTTTTAATATGTTTAAAATGAAAAGTACATCAAATTCCGTATCTTTACATTAAGATAAACTACTGAGATGTTTGAACAAGTTGTCGTAAAAACAAACAAAATATATTTAGCCATTTTATTGGGCGTGTGCTTTCTTTTTTTACTTACAATCGCTGGCGCAAGCTTTTACACTGCAATTGACAAAGGAAGTAACCTTTTGTTGATGATTGCCATTATGCTTTTTGTGCTAATTGCAATTACTCTTTATTTAGATTTATCTTTGCCATTCAAAATTATTGCAGACGAAAACAGCATTTCTTTTAAAAATCAAGAATATACTTTAAATCAAATTAAAAGTTTCGAACTTAATACCAAAAAACTAAGGCTCACAAGACAAGCCGAAGTTACCGAAATCGTTTTTGATGATGGAAAAAAATTGATTTTGCCCTATTATTTTTATCAAAATTTAAAAGATTTAAATCTATTGCTCTACCAAGTTGTTCAGCGAGATGAACATTGCACTCCGATTGAAATCAAACCTATGCTAAAGCGTGAAACCTTCAACGAAAAAAGAACAGAATACAAAGGAAATCATCTTTTCAATTTCAATAATGAATTGATGCTCTTCATCTTAGGGCTTTCAACTTTGCTTTTCCCAAAAACACTCTTCCCGCTTTCAATTATTCTTATTTTGCCCATTTTTTTCATCGTGTTTTTTTATGGAATCAATGGACAGCAGAGTTATTATTTAGTTTTTTCTCAGCAATATTTAATCATCAAAAATCTCTATTTTCCTTGGTATTTTAAGGCATACAGAATACAAGATATTCATGAAATTATTTTTGAACGGGGCGCGCCCAACAATGTAAACAACCAAATCGGAATAGTTTTAAAAGATTTTAGCTACACGCATTTTTATACTTACTACAACCGAAAAAGTTTCGAAAAAATTAGAACTGAACTCGCACAACGCAACATTGCACTACGAGATGAAATTTATGAAAAAACTTAAAACTTAATCTTTTTCACAAAACATATTAAATAATTCCTATATTTGATATACAGAATTTAATTAAATATGAGAACAAAATTATTTCGCAGTTTTGCATTGCTTTTTTTAATAATCAGTGGATTGTCACAAGCTCAGCAAAAAAATCAAATTCGATTTTCATATAATTTTTTCGTTGAAGACCAGCCCATTTTTTTAAATACAGAAGATGGTGGCGATGGCTATCATATTGGGTCTCCCATTGCTTTTGATTTGCATTATCTTCGTGAGCTTGAAAAAAACTTTTTTATTGAAACGGGTATAGATTATTTAGGTAAGAGAATTATTACAAGCCATACGAACATTCCTAGACAAATACCTAAAATAGATGATATAAAGGAAGATTTTCATTTGTTAAGCATTCCCGTATATGCTCGCTATCATTTTGGTAAATACTTCTTTGCGAGTGGTGGAGCGTTGTTAGAGGCTCAGTTAAACAGAACCACAGCTCCAAATCAGTCAGGACTTGGGCTCGGCGCCACTGCGGGAGCACAATATTCCTATTCTGATTTTATTTTTTCGGTAAACCCTTCGGCTAAACTTCATGGTTTATTAAGTGGCAAATCCTTATTTGCCTTTACTATTCAAGCAGGCGTAGGCTATAAATTTTAAAAAAACTTAATAATATTTCTTATCTTTAGGGCGGATTTAATTCAGGATTAAATCCGCCTTATTTGTAATTTATACTTTTTAAAAATGGAAAATATTAGTGTTTTTGATATGCTCAAAATCGGTGTGGGACCTTCAAGTTCGCACACTTTGGGACCATGGCGAGCGGCTCAACAATTCTTGGAAGAATTAAAAATTCGCAACATTTTTGATTTAGTCAATGGGATTCAAATCGATTTGTATGGCTCGCTTTCTCTTACAGGCAAAGGGCATGCTACGGATTTGGCTATTCTTTTGGGATTGAGTGGTACCGATCCCGTAACGATTCCCGTGGAAAGCATCGACAGCATCATCGGACATATCCGAACGCATCGTAACTTGCTCTTAGACAATCAAAAAACAATATATTTCGATTTTGAACAGATTAAATTCAACAAGGAATTTTTGCCCTATCATGCCAATGGGATGAAGATTACCGCTTTTCTTGAAAATGGCGAAAGCTACGACTCTACCTTCTACTCTATCGGCGGTGGATTCATAACTAAAGAAGAAACCGAAGAGATGGTGGATTTATCTGACAACCAATCTTTTCCATACCCTACTTATAAGGCTAAAGATTTATTAAACTATTGTAATGAGCTCAATATGAACATTTCTGATATCGTGATGCAAAACGAATTGAGCGTGCGCACCGAAGAGGAAATCAATCACCAATTAAAAGCCATTTGGAAAGTAATGCTCGAGTCGATTTATGTCGGTTGCCACACCGAAGGTTTCCTGCCTGGAGGGCTTATGGTACGCCGCAGAGCTTATGATATGTACCAAAAATTGAAAGACCCGAGATTTCCTTACACTCACCCAAAAAATTGGCTCCAGAGTATTCGAAAAACTCGCATGTTTTACCGAGAAATCTTTAAATGGGTTTCAACTTTTGCCATTGCTGTAAACGAAGTAAACGCTTCGCTAGGACGCGTAGTTACGGCTCCTACCAATGGCTCTGCAGGAGTAATCCCTGCCGTATTGATGTTTTATTTAAGCGTAGAAAATCACAAAGCTGGCTTTGAAGAAATTAAACGATTTTTGCTCACCGCTGGTGTAATTGGTAGTATTTTTAAACGCAACGCAACGATTTCGGCCGCTATGGGTGGATGCCAAGCAGAAATCGGCGTATCATCGGCCATGGCTGCAGGGGCTCTCTGCGAATTACGTGGTGGAACGCCTGCACAATGTCTGAACGCGGCAGAAATCGCCATGGAACATCATTTAGGACTTACTTGCGACCCGATTGAAGGTTTGGTACAAATTCCTTGTATTGAGCGAAATTCCATGGGAGCCATCAAAGCCATCAACGCATCGGAATTGGCACTCGATGCAGAGCACCCGAAAGTGTCGCTAGACCATGTGATTCACACCATGTGGCAAACCGCTAAAGACATGAATTCCAAATACAAAGAAACATCAGAAGGTGGATTGGCCGTGAGCGTGAAATTGGTAGATTGCTAAATTTTCTTGACAATGAATTGGAAGAAAAATGTGTTTTTCATCTATTTTTTGATTGAATTTTTGTGTTTTGCGCAGTCGAATAATTATTACAAAATCATCGCTCATTAAGATATGGCTTAATCAATTTTGCCCAATGCACATAGGCTTTGCCCAAAAGATGCAAACCATCGTTGGTGAAGTCTGGATTTAATTGATGGGTGTTTGGTATTACAAAATCTTTGTACAAATCGATGTAGGTGATCCCAACTTTGGAAGCCCACGCCTTTAATTCTGCATTGATGAGCGGAATATCATTAATACGTGCGTAATGACCTTTAAATTTGGTAAAAGAATCATTTACAGGCAAAATACTTTGTAAATAAATTTTAGTTTTCGGTGATTCTTGTTGAATCGTTTTTACGATAGTTTTAATCCCACTCACCACAGAATCGTTGCTCACTTTATGTGCCAAATCATTGGTTCCAATGAGTAGAAAAACTTTGCTTGGCTTCCCAGAAACAATCGGCTCCAATCGGTCTAAAACACCTTGACACACATCTCCACTGATTCCTCTATTTTTAATAGAAACATCTGGAAAAAGCTCTTGCCACTCAGCACCATCGGTAATGCTGTTGCCCAAAAACACGACATCATTGGGCGTAATGGGTAATTCTTCAAACAAACTTACACGCTGATAATAGTAAGGCGAATATTGATTTTGTCCAAAAACACAAAGGCTTGAAAAACTTAAAATAATAGCGATTTTCTTCATTTCAATATATTTTAAAAAATTTCGTAGCAATAAAGATACAAGAGATTTTTTAAACAATACAAAATTTGAAATATGATAAAATATTCATTTTAATTCAATAAATTTGTAAAAAAACTAAACAATTATGTCAGATACTACACACAATGTTATTATAATAGGTTCGGGACCAGCAGGATACACTGCAGCTATCTATGCCGCCAGAGCTGAAATGCACCCTATCGTGATTACAGGCATGCAGCCAGGTGGACAACTCACTACAACTACAGATGTTGAGAATTTCCCTGGCTATCCCGATGGAATCATGGGACCAGAATTAATGACTGATTTGCAAAAACAAGCAGAAAGATTCGGTACTAAGGTAATTTTTGATTTTGTAAAAGAAGTAAAATTAAGCCAAGAAAAAGGTGGTATTCATCAAGTAATTACCAATAACGGAGAAGTTTATAATACCAAAACCGTTATTATCTCAACGGGTGCGTCGGCGAAATATTTAGGCTTAGACGATGAGAAAAAATATGCAGGAAGCGGAGTTTCAGCTTGTGCCACTTGTGATGGATTCTTCTATAGAGGCAAAGATGTAGCTGTAATTGGTGGCGGTGATACCGCTGCGGAAGAGGCTACTTACTTGGCAAAGCTTTGCAACAAAGTGTATCTTTTAGTGAGAAAAGACGAAATGCGTGCTTCTAAAGTAATGCAAGACCGAGTATTAAGCACACCAAACATTGAGGTTTTATTTAATCATGAATTGGAAGGTCTTAGTGGAGAAATGGTAGTAGAAAAAGCTCATATTTTTAACAATCAAACACAAGAAAAACGCGATTTGGTTGTAGATGGAGTTTTCATAGCCATTGGGCACAAACCAAATACAGAGCTTTTCCAAGGTGTGGTGGATACCGATGAAACTGGTTATATCATTACACAAGGCAAAGGAACTCACACTAATATTCCTGGTGTTTTTGCGGCAGGAGATGTGCAAGATCACACTTATCGCCAAGCGATTTCGGCAGCGGGCTCTGGGTGTAAAGCCGCTCTTGACGCTGAAAGATATATTGCAGAATTATAATTCATCTTTAATTATTTTTATTGTTTACAACAATCCTCAATTTATTGGGGATTGTTTTTTTATTGCTAGATTCAAGCACTAAATGCAACATTTTCCACAAATGTATAAAAAACATCACGAGGCTTGCAAAACTTTAACACTTTAAACGGTCTATCGTTTATCTCTTTTTGTACCGCTTTCAGCTTGTTAGCGGTACTTTTTGTAATTGCCGAACCTTTTTTTACATACTGTCTAATAAGTTTGTTCATGTGCTCAATTTGCCCCTTTTGCCAACTAGAGTATGGATTTGTAAAATAAATCTGTGCTTGCAGTTTATTGGACACTATATCATGATTTGAAAACTCTAAACCATTATCCACGGTTATTGATTTGACCACTTTTTTATAAGGAAGTAACACATCAATAATAGCACGAGCGACCACATCAGCTGTTTTATTTGGTATATACTTTACAAACAAAAACCTTGATACTCTTTCCGTAAGTGTCAGCAAATAACCCTTATGATTTTTGCCCTCTACTAAATCACCCTCCCAGTGTCCGAACTCCTTACGCTCATTCACAACCTGCGGGCGTTCTTCTATACTAGTGCGGTTCTTTATCTTTCCAACAATTTTAGAAACCTGTGCCTTTCTCTTTTTCAAAGCGTGCCTGCAATATTTATATAATTTACCACCTTTCAATTTATCAGCCCTTATATATTGGTAAATTCTTTCCACTGAAACCATAGCAAACCCCATTTTTTTGCAATACCCCACAATCTGCAGGGGCGAATATCTTTTATACAAAAAATTGTCTTACTCTTTTCTCAATGTCTTTTGTAAAGCGTCTATAACGCAAAAAACGCTCTTTCTTTTCAGAATAGAGCGTCTGTGCAGTCTTTGCTTTATACTTTCCTTTCTTCGTTCGGTTCCTCCTCACTTCACGGCTTATCGTAGATTTATCCCTTTTCAGTTCACGGGCTATTTTAGAGATAGACCAACCAGCCGTTAAATACGCCTCTATTTTAGCCCTTTCACACAAATCTAAATGTTTAAATCTCCGTGCCATCACTCACCATTTATTAATCTACTTATCTTCAAACCATATCCATAAACCTCACCCTTCGTACAAAAATCATCATAAAGTGGATTAATAAAAAAATCAAAATAAGCAATCAAATGCCCTTTATTCTTAAAAAGTTTCTCATCTAAAGAATTAGATAAATTCAAAATATCATCACAATTACTTATATATTCTTTTAACTCTTTTTCAATGTACTTAATCTGTTTTTCAGTGTAGTACTTTCTTATTTCTTTTTTTGCCTCCTTGCTTTGTGCATATCCAGCGGTTACGGCTAAACATAATCCAAATGATAGTAATATTTTTTTCATGATTTTAAGTGATTTTTAAATATGTTAATACCATTATCAAAACAAATGCCAAATAGTGCAAAGCAAAAAGATAAAAAAAAAAGAAACCACACCAACAAAGGTGCAGTCTCTCTCATTATTCAAAACAAACAAATTAATTTAAAAATCTTGGTATATAGTTTCCATTGTAGAAGCGTCTTAAATACTCCCCAGTCCTACGGTCATACACATTAAAATATTTCCAATCTCTAAACTTGGAACTATCAAGCCACTTGCTGAACCTGTATAAATCGTGCACATATTGCATTTTGAACACTCCAAAGGCTCCGAAAACTATACACGAATAATCATTTTTATGGCTCATTACTCAACACCTTTAATCTCCTCTTCTGCGTCATACAACAGGAAAGGTCCAGTACCTGCATAATGATACTCTTGTCCTGGCTCTAATTCGCAAACTGCATGACTATACGCGTCCGATACATCAAGATAGACCCCAACAAATTTACTAGTACTATTTCTAAAGTGATATCCGTTTTTATTCTTCGTTACAACAAAACCATCATAAAAAGTTCCAACATTATAACTTAACAAAATCGCTGAATTTGAATCATATCCATCTATAAAATTTGGTAAATCTTTCACAGGTTCTCCGTCCAATGGTATCAACCTTTTATAAATAACATAATCAGACTTGTCAATCAAATAACGCTTAAATGCATTAGCGGTATAAAAATATGGACCTACTTGATAATAACAATTATCCGATAAATCAATTGTAGAAACCTCTCGACACAAAAGCTCACTCCTAAACTTTCTATTATCAATAACTATCACACAATCACTCATCTTTTTTATCTTTTAAATCTTTAATTTTCTTTTTTGCAAAGCTATACGCAAAATCAAGCACAATAGCCAATAAACTTGCTAGAAGCGGTTTTAGCTCATCAAACGAAACCGCCCCCGTAAATCCTAATATACTATAAATCTTTGTCCTATCTACAAAATTTGTCATATCTCTTTATTTTTTGTTTAACTCAATTGTTCAAAACCCCCATTACTATCAAGCTGAATATTTGAAACCTGCGCCTTTACATATCCCAACAAATCTATATAATGCCCATGCTCAACAAGATATTCTTTTTCCCCATCATTATAACTCTGAATTACACGTGTAGTTTCACCATATAAATTTAATACCCTGCAATGCCCAGTTGATGGCATTCTAAATAGAGCAAGTCCACCCATGCCAGTTATTTTAACTTTCTCGGGCTCCTCACAATCATAATGAAATTTTACAGGAACTTCACTTATTTGGTTGCAATTATTTTTCTTCTCAAGCAACTTCTTTCTAATTTCTTCTTGTTCTTTACGCTTTCTTTCTTCCTGCTCCCTTCTCTTTTCTTCCTCACATTCAGAACAAAAATCATTTGCCTGCTCCTCCTGCAGTTTTTTAACCACATCACTTTTTACTGGTATTTTTCCCTTCTGTTTTTCTGATTGCATCATATCATCAACTTTTTGACTAAATGCTTTTTCATTTCTCACTGCAGAACCGCCTTTTGCAAAAACCTTATCAAACTTTGGTTTTTCTACTTTGGGCAAACTCACAGGTTCCTTGAATTTATTTGTATCCAGTGGCAACAAGGAATTATCTCCTGTGCTTACTTTCTCCTTTATACTCGTCTTTTTGGTCAATCTAAATAATAGATAGATTATTAAAAAGATGAATAACCAAAACTTAATTTTTCTTTTTTCTCGCTGTGTCATAACCTATTTTTTTAAATAAGAATTAAAAACATTTTCAAACTTTTGAGCATAAGAGGCTATATCTTTTGCTCTATCTGTAGAATTAACAACCCTTCTTGCATTGTAATAATCTGTTTTATTTTCATTACAATAAAGCTTTAAAGAAACACCCGTTAAATTATTAGGTTTATCAGCCATCATCATTTTTATGGTCATTAAAGCATTTAAACGCTTATCATTTACTATTAAATCTGGATTTGACAAAACATCTACACCAGAAAACTCTTTAAACTTAGTATATAAATGCCTACCAGTCCACTGGCAATATCCACGACCAAAAAAACGAGCTCCATCACCTTTATATTTATTACTTAAATTCTTTCTTCTACTAGCTGGATTATAACACCAAGATTGTACGCCATACTTCCACTCCATGTACACAGCCTTTTCAGCACTAACACCAAATGTATCTGCAATCTTCAAAAACTCGTTAAACTCCCTTAATTTATCCCCTTTAAGCGTTTTCTTCAAAACAGAAATTTTATCATTATAACGCTCACGCAATAAACTAAATTGACCCATTTCATGATATGCTGTAGCCATTATATAAGATGCTTGATTTATCAACAAATCACCACTTTTAATTTGATTTATTAATATATCAAACAAAGTATAACCCCAATCAGCATATGAATTATATCCTTTGGCAAATCTCAATCCATTAGGTACTAAAAGCATAGATAAAACACTTTTAGTCTCACTCTCTGTATTTGGAATATCAACGCCCACTAGTTCCAATTCTCCAAACTCAACTTTAGACTTTGGTTTTGATATTTTATAAGCCCACCAACTTCCAGCTAGCAGGGCAATTGCTTTTAAATATGTCATTTTTTATCTCTTCTTTTATTTCTTCTCTTATTGCCCATATAACGATTTATTAAATTTATCCAAAACCTTTTGCCACTCTGGGTGAAGCTTTGGTTTTGGTGCGGGTATCTTAGGTTGATTATTTAACTTTGGACTTGGTGCGGAGCTCTTAGGTTGATTGTTTAACTTTGGTTTTGTCTTAATTGGAACAATACTTTTCCCCAACTCTATCCCATATTCCAATGGAGTTTTAAACGTTCTTACACCATGTGTAACATAATAAGGGTCAAAGGATCCAACCGAAAAAAACATTTTAAACATTTCAGACCAAAATCTAAAATTTGTCTTCACAAACTGTTCTGTAGTTTTTTCCTTTAAAACCAAAGGCTTTGCATCCTCCATTTTTTGTTTAACAACAGTTACAACTCTATTAAATCTACGAACTAACAAAAATATTATAAAAGCTATCAGCGATAACGCCAATAGCTTACTATTCTTCATCAAATCACTTAAAAACTTCATCCTTTAAAACTATCTTTAATGTGGTCCTTCAACACATCTGATAACATAATCATTCCAATGTAAACCACTGCAATTAAAACACTTGTAATTAATTTACTTGTCATCTCTCAATATTTTACCACATATGTTCCTTATCCGTAGGAACACCCGCAAGTTCTTCTTCATTCAAGTACTCTGGCTCGTTACCCTCCACATCATCAAAGAGTGTATCTATCTCTTTTTTTGCCTCGTGCGCATGATGCAAACATATTTTTGCACATTGTACATACTTCAATAACAACGGCAATGATTTAAATAATCCTTTCAATTGTTTAAACATAACTTATCTAGTTTTAATTTGTCCGAAATATCCACCATTAGGTGCTTTAGTTGAAATTACCATTCCCAGCTTTTGCAAATACACTTTTCCAGTATTCACATTGAAACTTGCTATTTCTAAAACCTTTGCGCCAGTCTTTTTATAGAAAGCCTCAAACATCATAGTTATAAATCTATTTCCAGTGTTTGGAGACTCTGAACGCACACTCTTAGAGTTTTCAAATGCTTTAACAGTTATCATACCTCTTTGCTTTGAATAATTCCAAGCCGTAACATAAAACCTTCCATTCTTGGATTGTCCAGCTTTAGCCCCAGAATGTTTTTTAGGTTGTCTCTGATTATTATAACCTCGGTCATAACCTCGGTTAAAATTAGGGTTGGGATTTCCACCCCAACCATTACTATATCCATTATTATACGCCATTTCTATACTTTTTTAGTTAATAATTACCAGCCTCTTCTTTTTCCTTTGATTTTAATCCAGCCCATGTACACGGATAAAATCACTGCTCCCAATCCTAAAACCAAAAAGGTCGCAATACTTGTCCCTGCACCATTACCACTTAATGGCTTTAGTAAAAACTATCAACTTTTGTTATTAATTCTTTCATCTTTATTTTGTTTTTAAATGTTATTTTTTCTTTGTTAATAAATAAATCAATGCCCCTCCTAGTAATAAATACAAAATGTTATTGTCATTTCGCCCAACATGTCCAGTAGCTTTTCCATATACCTCCCCGTCTGTTACCGCAGGATACGCACCTTCTGTAGGCATTCCTGTTTTAAGTGTTTGATCCTTACTAGGTCTGTAATCCGATGAACCTGCTTGGCTATCTGCTTGTCTTTCAGCATCTGTTTTTTCTCTAAAGAATGGCACGCGCAAAACTTCCTTACTCACGGCATCCCCTCTTGAAGTGTCACGGAATGGGAAATTTAAGTTTACATCAGTTCCTTTTGGATATTCTTTATCACCAACATAGGCAAACTTAGTCTGATACTCCTTAAGCAATCTCCCGTAAGCCTCAGTTATCATAGCCGCCAATGCTTCAGTTCCTTTTCTCGTACAATCCTTTCCCCATGGAAAACCAGAAGCGCAGACTTTTAAATAAAGTAACGCCTTATTAAAATTGTCAGCACTGGCTACCTTAGTAAACCCAGATTGTTCAATAATCCATTCAACGATTGTGGTTCCTTCTTTCATCGCTCTACTAGGCGACCAGCTCGAGCCCCAACAATGCAAATCAAAGCCGTTTGCCAAAACGCTATCTAACCCCCCAGTTATCTTACTTAATACACCGCCTACTATCTTTCCTCCAAATTGACCAAGAGAGGAGCCGGAGGCGTTACCGCCCCCCACACTTCCAATTAAACTACTTACCGCTGTTACTGCTCCAATCATTTCAATATTATTTTGCGTCTAACAAATAGAATGTAAATTCTTCTCCTACATTTTTATACACTGCTAAGGTGTATAAGCCTGTTAAATCCAATGCAGGTAATTTCGATAACTCATCAATCCTTGCATTTTTTGCATAATCAAGTTGTAGTTGCGAAATCCTTGTTTTGCCCTGTGCATTGATAACTTGCAATTCATTTGGTGTCTTTTCAGCTACCAAATAATCAAATGCTAATACATCAACATCCTTTACAGATATATTTTGGTCAAGCTTCACTTGTTGCACATAAATAGGCTCTGCACTTCCAATAGCCTCAAATGTTTCTGCAGTTACATTCTGTGCTTGTCCACCCGATACATGGAACTCAATGTAAGTTTTGTCACCTAATGGCAAACTTCCAGATTTAGAAAAAGGAATTACCGCTACTTTGTCGCTACCAATTGTTGTTTGCAATTTAACAAAATGAACGCCCAACAATTCTGTAAATAGCTTAACGCTCATCTTTGGCACCAAAACCTTTTTAGTAAAGGTTTCATCTACTAGGTAAGACTCAATTTGCACCTGTCCGAAATCGGTACTTGAATTACCTTTTAAAATCAAACCCGCTGCACTTTCCTTAACTTCCAGCACCTCGGTTGCTTTTGCTAATGTTACTCTCATTTTTATATCTTATTTTAAATTTCTGAAACAAAGATATTAAGCATGCAAAAGCACTTTTTAAAATCTAGCGATTTTTACCACTTTTAAGCGATTTATACCAATTTTTGACACTAATCATCAAAATATTTTTTTACGAGCTTTAGCGTTAGATATTTCTTTTTATAGTGGCTTAAAATATCTTTTTTTATCATGCGTGCAGTGGAATAGCTTACGCCTAAATAATTAGCTAGCTCCTTAGCACTAATTATTTGCAAGTTCTGTGTATTGTTTTTCATAAATTAATTGGATTAACTGGTCTAAATTTATACTCAAATCGGTATCTAATAACTGTCTTATGGCTTTATTATAAATTTTTAAATGCTCGTTTAATTTTTTATATCCCTTGCGGATCATCTGATATACTTTACCTTTATACAACTCTACAAATTGAATAGCAGTAGGCACATACTCCAATTTTCCCCGCAAGTGGTTTAACTCCTCTAAATAACTGCTAACTTCAAAATTTAAATAATTGAGTTTTTTTACCTTATTTGATGCGCCCCACACCGCACCAATTACTGGGCGTTTATTTTCTTCTTGCTTTAATAGATATTTCACCACATACGCAACTATATTTCGTTTACTCTTTGGCGTTTCAATTTTAGTACTTGGGGGATTGCTCCAACCCATTTTTTTATTACGCTGGTAAGCTAGTATGCAGTCTTTTTCTGATTTATAATTTTTTGAATACTTAGCCATATATTCTTTAGCCGTTAAGCGGTTCATCTTTTCAGAATATCTATCAACATAACCATATTTATTTATATACTGGTTCCATATGCGCTGAATATCCTCACGAGGGATTTGCGTATCAATCAAAACATGAAAATGAATATTTCCATTCTTCTGCGTCTCCGCTTTCCAGAGATAATTTTTTAAACCATAGACCTTTTTTAAATGGTCAAGATACTTAGCAAGTATTTTACGCAACACTCTATCATGGTGCTTTTGGGCACTGGGCAAGGTCAAGGTTACAAAAGATAAATATTTGTCCTTGTTTGATTTAGTTGCGTCAGCAAATAAAATAGCATACTTTTTTATATTCCTTACTTGAGTATCCGAGAGCGTTCCTAAATCCTTTAAAACATGCCCTTTCTCATTATACACTTCTTGTTGTTTCTCCTTATACAACTCAACACACTTTTCAGCATATTTAACAATTGAACCAAACTCTGAAATATCATCTAGTGCGTTTAACTCATCTAATTCTGTTTTTTCCTTGTTTAGATTTTGGCGTAAAGTAGGAGCATAGCCTACTTCGTAATTTCGTAAATCCATCACATAACTATAATGCAATAGGCTAGTAGGTCTAAGCTGAACCTTTTCACACAAATAATAATTATTAACCTCTTGATATTGTCGCATTTACAGGGATTTTTGCCGTTAGATTTTACCGATACTTGAGACGAGCCCACTCAAAAGCCTATCGGCTTTCTATAAAAAAATCGGTTTCTTCTTTTTTCACAGCCACACGATGATATAAAATATCCTTAGGTTTAAAAGTTATCCACGAACGACCAGAAAATAATACCTCAATATTATTTTCTTGTTTCAACACCTGTACTACAATACCATATTCATATATGTACTGCTTAGGTTCTAAATGATTTACGGGAATGGGTACAAACTTCTGTACTACCAAAAAAGGTCTGATTTCTTCTCTTTGCATACGCTTTTAGTTTTAAATTATTTAAGCGTTGCATTTGTGTTTTGAATGTAGGATTTAAAAGTTTTAAGCTAAAAAAAGCATAAAATCCCTATTTTTTATTACCTTTATGGATTCAACCATTAAATCCAAACTATGATACATTTTAAAATAGGTGATAAAGTAAAAGTAATCGATGATAATCTCAGCGGCACTGTAACCAAAGTGAACGAAAACGAAATCACCATTGAGACCGATTTTGGTTTTGAGATGCTCTACGAACCTAAAGAGCTTCTGCCCGATGTAGGAATGGAAGAAGAAATTGAATTTTCTTCACCAAAAACTACTCCCCAAAAAGAAACTAAAAAATTAGCCTCTAAAAAGAAAAAGGTAGAAAAAGTTTTTGATCCTCGTGCAAAAATGCCAGAAATCAAAACTGAAAAGGAAAAGGTTGCTAAAAAGCCAAAAAAAATCAGAAAGCCACCTTTGGAAATTGATTTGCATTATGCCCAATTAGAAAACTACGACCGATTATTGGCAAAAAACTTGATTTTAGCCCGCCAAATGAACTCTTTAAAGAAAAGAGTGGAAAGAGCAAGAGAGCATGGCTACGATCGTGTCGTGATCATCCACGGAAAAGGAGAAGGAATCCTAGAAACTGAAGTAAAAAAATGGCTAAACGAAATGGGATATCATTTTTACGATGCCGATTTCCAACGATACAAATTAGGGGCAACAGAAGTGGAATTGCCTAAATTCTAATTTTCATAAAAAAAATCAAAGCATAAAAAAAACGGATGGTTCCCATAAAAAACCATCCGTTTTTAAGTTATGTATTAAATAAAATTATTCTGGTACAATGTCGAAAGAAATTTCAGTTTGTACACTTCTGTGAGGTTTCACGATAGCTGTGTAAGAACCTAATCTCTTGATGTTTCTACCTAAGATAGATACATGTTTACGTTCAACATTCACACCTTTTTGGTTCAACAAATCAGTTAAATCTGCGTTGTTTACAGAACCGAAAAGTTTATCACCCTCTCCCACTTTAGCAGCAATTACTAATTCAAGACCTTTAACAGCCTCAATAATTTTATTAGCCTCTGCGATAAGTGCTTCTTCGTGTGCTTTTCTATCTTCTAAAACTTTGTTTAATTCCTCAATATTTTTAGGAGTAGCTAATTTAGCCAAACCTTGAGGGATTAAAAAGTTTCTTCCGTAACCCGGTTTTACTGAAACTACTTCAAACTCAAAACCTAAGTTTTCTACGTCTTTTGTTAAAATTACTTGCATTTTAGTTTCTTATTTTGGGTTATTTTAATAAATCTGTTTCAAATGGTAATAAAGCTAAATGGCGAGCTCTTTTAATAGCTTGAGCCACTTTTCTTTGGTATTTCAAAGAAGTACCAGTATATCTTCTTGGTAAAATTTTACCTTGCTCGTTCACAAATTGTAGTAAGAAATCTGGATCTTTATAATCTACATATTTGATTCCGAATTTTTTAAATCTACAGAACATTTCAGTAGATTGAGTTTCAATATCGATTGGAGTTAAATAACGGATTTCTGATTCACCGCCTTGCTCTACTTGTTTTGCTAATTCATCAATTGCCATAGTTGTATTTTTTATTTGTTAGACGATGCTTTTTGTTTTCTTCTGTCTTCTGCCCACTCAATTCCGTGTTTGTCTAATTTCACGGTTAAGTAACGCAATACACGCTCGTCGCGTTTAAACATCAACTCTAGGTCTGCTACCACATTTCCTTCTCCTTTCCATTCGATTAGGTGGTAGAATCCGTTTCTTTTCAATTGAATTGGGTAAGCTAATTTGCGTAGTCCCCAGTTTTCTTGGTGTACAATCTCTGTACCTCTTTCCTTTAGGAAGTTTTCAACTTTTTTAACTGCTTCCTCCACCTGAGAATCAGACAGAACGGGAGTTAAAATGAAAACAGTTTCGTAATGATTCATTTTAATATGATTTTTAAATTGGGTGGCAAATATAGAAATTATTTTTGGTTTTGCCTTATTTTAAACAAAAAATTTTACATTTAAACGCTTGAAAATCATTTTTCGGTATAATTTTCCGCATCGCTTAATACCAAAAATACAAAAAAACAATTTCATTCAGCAAAAATATCTACCTTTGTTCTTTCTTAAAAAATCTAACTTTAAAAATGGGCATTATTGCACGGCAAAGTATTAAATATTCCCTTGTAGGCTACCTAGGTTTTGCTCTGGGAACACTTGCCGTAATCTTTATATTTCCCAATGATTTAGACTTTTACGGGAAATTACGCTATGTGCTCTCTACGGCAGAAATGTTTTTGCCCTGCGTGGTGCTTGGCGTGTCGTTTTCTAATGTGAAATTCTTTTATGACGCACAAAAAGTGGGCAAACACCAGAATTTTTTATGGGTGAGCCTTCTGAGCATGATTTTTAGTTTTTCGCTATTTACGATTTTATTTTTTGTAGCGAATTGGCTTTTTCCTAGCATCAAAGAATCGGCGGTGTGGGAAATGAAATCTCTGATTTTGCCTTTGATTTTGATTTTAGCATTAAATGCTATTTTCAATAAATATATATCTAATTTTAAGCGAATTGCAATTCCTAATATTTTTGAAAATTTATTTCCTAAAATTGCGAATATCGGTGCTTTTTCGTTGTTTTTCTATTTTGGTTTAAAAGAAAAAATAGCGTATTCGTTTTTTATTGGAATGTTTGCTTTTTCGCTTTTATGCTATGTTTGGTATGCGCACCGATTAGAAAAACTCCAGCCTGACTTTAGTCTTAATTATTTAAAAATCAATCAACTCTGGAAAAAAGTTATAAATTATAGTTTATACGGATTTCTGGGCAACATTGGGCATTATGTAGCGTTGCGCGTAGATAATTTTATGATTGGTGAACTCATCGGGTTTGAATCCAACGGGGTGTATAGCATTATTTTAGCGATTTTATCGTTTATGATGATTCCACAAATGGGGATCAACAGCATTTCTGCACCAATCATCAATCAACATTTAGAAGAAAAAAATTATTCTGAACTTAACCAATTTTATAGAGACAGTTCGTTTCAATTATTCTTTCAAGGTTTAGTGATTTTTTCCTGTATTCTAGTTGGATTTCCCTACCTCACAGAACTGATCAAAAATGGCGACAAACTGCTCGCAGCCTCTCCTATTCTGTGGGTTTTGGGCGGTGCCATGCTCTTTGATCTAGCGACGGGCTTTAATGGGCACATTATTTCGCTTTCCAAATACTACCGAATCAATATTGTGATTATGTTGCTTTTGGCAATGCTCACGATTAGTTTGAATTTAATTTTTATTAAAGTTTTTAATTTAGGGCTTCTAGGCGTTGCGATGGCAACAGCGGTATCGCTCACGGTGTTTAATTTAATCAAAATCACTTTCAATTGGGTGAAGTTTGGCGTATTCCCTTTGAGTCGAAAAATGCTGAGTTCACTTCTTTTAATAGGTTCGGCTTTTTCTATTGCCTACCTCCTACCCGAGAGCCATTATTTCTGGATCAATTTAATTTATAAACCTCTGGTTTTAATCATCTTGACAATTATCGGAAATCAAATTTTCGGTATTTTTCCTTTGGTTGAATATCTCAACAAATTTCGCAATAAGAAACTTTAGGATAAAAAAAATTGCCCCGAAGATAGTCGAGGCACTAAATGTTTTCACAACGGAATAATCCTTATTGTGATTTGCTTTTAAGTTCTTGGTGCAAAGGTAAAAACTTTTTTTAAAACCACAAAAATATTTTTTTTGATAAAATTAAAATTATTTTCATAAATTTATCACCTCAACCATTATAGATTATAAATATCATGAACACTATTCTAGGATTAGACCTTGGAACCAACAGTATTGGATGGGCTTTAATCAAAGTTCTAAATGACAAAACTAGATTACCTTTAGAAATTATAGATCTCGGTGTTGTTGTGATACCTACAGATCAAAGAACTTTAGACAAATTTTCAAAAGGCGAATCTATCTCTAAAACAGCTGAAAGAACAAAACAAAAAGGTGTAAGAAAGTTATATGAAAGAAAAAAGCTAAGAAGAGAAAGATTGCATAGGGTATTAAATATTTTAGGTTTTTTGCCTGAACATTATTCTAAAAAAATTGATTTCAAAAAACATTTAGGACAATTTTTTGGTAATTCTCAACCAAAAATTTCATATGTAGAAAATGACCACGGAAAACATGAATTTATTTTCATGGATAGTTACAGAGAAATGTTAAAAGAATTTTCAAAACACAATATTAAAAATGTACCATATGATTGGACGATTTACTACTTACGAAAGAAAGCCTTATCTCAAAAAATCTCAAAAGAAGAACTTGCTTGGGTTATTTTAAATTTCAATAAAAAAAGAGGTTATTATCAATTTAGAGATGATAATGCTGATGAAAACAAGGAAAATAAAATTGAGAAATACTATGCTCTAAAGGTCACTAATGTAAAAAAAGAAGATGCTCAAAATTATACTATTACTCTAGAAAATGGATGGATTTATAAAAATAAAAGCAAAATATCTTTATTAGATTGGGTTGGCAGCACAAAAGAATTTATTTCAACAGAAAAATTTGATAATAAAGGAAATATAATTAAGAAGAAAAATGGTGAAGATGATAGAACTTTAAAATTAGTTGATTCAGAAAAAGATTGGATTGCTATTAAAAAAAGTACGGAAGATAGAATTGAAAATTACGGAAAGACAGTTGGAACATATCTTTATGAACATTTATTAAAGGATCCTAACCAAAAATTAAATGGAGAACTTATAAACATTATAGATAGAAAGTTTTACAAAAATGAACTAAAACAAATTTTAGAGAAACAAAAGGAATTCCACCCTGAGCTACTAAATGAAGATTTATTCCAAAAATCCATCATTGAATTATATCCAAAAAATAGTACAAGACAAAAAGAACTTAAAAATAAAGATTTATGTTATTTACTCATTGATGATGTAATTTACTATCAAAGAGATCTTAAAAAGAAAAACTCCACAATAAACAAATGTAGCTTTGAAAGTCGAGAATATTATTTGAACGGAGAAAAACAAATTCAAAAAATAAATTGCATTGCAAAGAGCAAACCTCTATATCAAGAATTCAGAACATTACAATTTATCAAGAATTTAAAAGTTTATGAAATTATTGATGGGCTTGAGAAAGATATCACAAGTAAGTTATTACCTGATTTTGAAACAAAAGAACATTTTTTTGAATGGTTAAACGATAAAGAGAAAATAGATCAACTTCAATTATTATCCTACAAATGTTTTGACTTGCATGACAATGTTAAAAATGATCTAATAGCAAAAGGTATCAAAAGGCCTACAGAAAAAGCAATTAGAACTGAACTTCTTGAAAAATACAGATGGAATTATTCAAAAGACAACGATAGAAATTTCTTATTAAATGAGACTCGTTTTAAAATTTTAAAATATCTAAAAAAAGTTGACAAAAAACTCACATTAACGAATGAACAAATTGAAAGTCTATGGCTTTTGCTCTATTCTGCAAAAGATGAAAGAGAATTAAAAAATGGTCTTCAAAAATTCTCAGAAAAAAATAAATTACCTAAAAAATTCTCAGATATCTTTATCTCATTTCCTCCTTTCAAAAAGGAATATGGTGCGTATTCTGAAAAGGCATTGAAAAAATTACTTAGTTTAGTTCGATTTGGGAAATATTGGTCTTTTAACAAAATTGACAATAATATTCAAAATAAGATTATGAACATACTTAACGGAGAAGTGGACGATAGCATCTCTGACAGAGTACGAGAAAAAACAATCTTATTACAAGATAAAAATGATTTCCAAGATTTACCATTATGGCTAGCTTCATATGTTGCTTATAATAGATTTTCTGAGGTTTCGGAAATTAAATATTGGGACTCTCCCGATAAAATAGAATTTTTAAAACAGCACTCTATTGGAAATCCAATCGTAGAAAAAATAATCAACGAAACATTGAAGTTAATTAAAGATATATGGGTCATACACGGAAAAAGTTGTAAAAATTTCTTCTCTGAAATACATATTGAACTTAGTAGGGAAATAAAATCTAGTTCAAAAAAAAGAGCTCAAATAACTAACAACAATACAAAGAATCAAAAATTAAACAATTTAATTAAATCACTACTTATAGAGATGGCCAGCGATACTAAGTATGAGAATGTAACTCCTTATTCTCCATCTCAACAAGAAATTTTAAAAATCTATGACGAAGGTATTTACTCAAAAGAGGAAAACTCTGAAAAAATTAAGGAAATAAATAAAATTAGAAACAACAATAAAATATCTAAGTCTGATATTACAAAATACAAACTCTGGCTAGAACAAGGCTATATATCACCTTACACGGGTAAAATTATTCCCTTAACTAAACTTTTCACTGCAAAGTACCAAAAAGAACACATAATACCTCAAACTAAATTCTTTGATGATAGTTTTAATAATAAAGTAATATGTGAAGCTGAAGTAAACAAACTAAAAGACAACTCACTAGCTATGAATTTCATAAAAGCTAAGGGAGGAAAAGCCGTTAAACTATCTGATGGAGAAACGGTTACGATCCTCAATCAAGAGGAATATAAACAACTCGTGAGGACATCTTTCAAAAAGAATTCTATAAAATTGAGAAACTTACTTTTGGAAGAAATTCCAGACACATTCACTAAAAGACAACTTAATGACACTAAATATATATCAAAACTTGTATTATCATTGTTATCTAACATTGTTAGAGAAAAAGGAGAGCTTGAAAGTACCGCTAAAAGAATAGTAAGTACAAATGGCCAAATAACATCTATACTTAGAAACGATTGGGGGCTAAACAATATCTGGAACAAATTGATAACTCCAAGATTTGAAAGGTTAAACAATATTAATAAAAATAAAATTTATGGTAATTGGGAAAACAAAAAAGGAAAAAATGTATTTCAAATAAATTACTTAAACGACAATTTATCAACTCTAAACACCAAAAGAATTGATCATAGACATCATGCCTTGGATGCACTTATTGTAGCATGTACCACGAGAAATCATATAAACTTTTTAAATAATCAATATGCAAAAAGTAGAAATCAACGACATGATTTACGCGCTAAATTAAAAAGAAGAGAAACTATTACAACTGAGGGAAGTAAAAAACAGGTTTTTAAAGATTTTATAAAACCATGGGAATCATTTACCCAAGATGCACTTAAAAAGCTTGAAACGACAATTGTAAACTTTAAAGTAAATAAACGAATTATAAATAAAACAATTAATTGGTACAAAAAATGGGAAAAACAAAAAGATGGTACTTACAAAAAGATTCAAAAAAAGCAAACAAAGGGAGATGCATGGGCTATTAGAAAGCCATTACATATCGATACAATCTATGGCATTGTATGCAAAAAATTGCCTTTAAAATCTGCTTTAGAAAATTACAAAAATATTATTGACGAAAATTTAAAACATAAAATTAAAGAACTTAAAGAAGTAAATAAATTCGACAATAACCAAATTATAAATTTTTTCAAAGAGTGTAATTTTATTTTTGAGGACAATAACATTCAAAAAGTTGAAGTTTACGATTTTAAAGATAATAGAGACAAAACTATTTTATCATCATCTAGACAATTGATCGACGAAAGCTTTACACCTAAAAAAATAGGAAAAGTTTTAGATCCAACTATCAGGAATATTTTATTAAAACATTTAAATAGCACCAAATACAATAATAAATTTGATTCAGATGGCAACCCAATCAAACCAGAAAAACTTGCTTTTTCACCTGAAGGCTTAAAAGATTTAAACAAAAACATTAAACACTTAAATAATAACAAAGAACACCAACCAATCAAAAGAGTAAAATTATTTGAAACATTGGGAAATAAAATTAAGGTTGGCTACACTCAACAAAAAAACAAAAAATTTGCAGAGACCGCAACAGGAACAAATCTTTTTTTAGGAATTTATTCTGACAACAACAAAAGAGATTTTAAAACAATACCTTTAATTCTAGCTATACAAAGAGAAAAAGAAGGATTAAATCCATGTCCAGATACAGATGAAAAGGGAAATCAACTTTTATTTTCATTATCTCCAAACGAACTTGTTTTTGTTCCAAATAATGAAGAAAGAAAAAATCCGAATTTAGTTGATTTTGAAAATCTGAGTAAGGATCAGATTGATCGAATATACAAATTTGTAAGCTGTACTGGTAGTGAAGCTTATTTTGTTCCTTCAAGAACTGCAAAACCAATTATTGAAAACGAAAATGGAACAAATAATAAATCCCAAAGAATTATAGAATTTAACGAAAAGACATCTATAAAAAATGAAAAAAACGAGCCAGTTTTAATCAAAACTATTTGTTGGAAAATAGAAGTAAATCGTTTAGGAAAAATTATTAAAGTTATTAAATAATGCTCAAAAGAACACTTTTTTTCGGTAATCCAGCTTATCTTTCCACACGGAATGAGCAGCTCGTCGTTCGGTTTCCAGAAAAAGAAAAACCTGAACGCACTTTGCCTATTGAAGATCTCGGCGTCATTGTTCTTGAGCATCCTCAAATCACCATTACATGTGGATTATTGAGCAAACTTAGTTTAAACAAAGTCCTCGTCGTTCAATGTGATGCCCAGCATATGCCCGCTAGCGTATTTCAACCGCTTAGCGGGCATACGCTTTTTTCTGAGCGACTGAAAAATCAGCTTGACATGAGCCTACCGCTTAAGAAAAATTTATGGCAACAGACGGTGCAAGCCAAAATCACCAACCAAGCAATGCATTTAGAGAAAAATAATATTGATGCTCGAAAATTACGAAGATGGATCCAAGAAGTGAAAAGTGGTGATGGAGAAAATCACGAAGCTTATGCAGCGGCCTATTATTTTCAAAACATTTTCCCGATTGAGGATTTTTCTCGCAACCAAAAAGGCATTCCGCCCAATCATTGGCTAAATTATGGATACGCCATATTAAGAGCCGTCACAGCACGAGCCATTACGGCAAGCGGGCTTCTCCCCGCTTTGGGCATTTTTCATAAAAATAAATACAACGCATTTTGCCTTGCAGATGATCTTATGGAACCTTATCGCCCTTTTGTCGATCAATTAATCAACCAAATGCTTGCTAACTTTGAGTTAACCGAAGAACTGACAACAACTCACAAAGCGGAATTACTAAAAATTCCTAGCCTAGATGTTGTTATAGATGGCAAAAAAAGCCCTCTCATGGTTGCCATGAGCCACACAACAAGTAGTTTCTATGAATGTATAGAAGGCTCTAGAAGAAAAATCGCTTATCCTGAATTTTGCTAAACCTATGGAAGAACTTTTCACTCGCTTAAACCAATATCGCTCTATGTGGATTCTTGTATCATTTGACCTGCCTACGGAAACCAAGCTCGACCGTAAAAGAGCTAGCAAATTTAGAAAACAATTGCTAGAAGATGGATTCTCTATGTTTCAATTTTCAATTTATATGCGATTCTGTTCAAGCCGAGAAAACACAGAAGTGCACATAAAGCGAGTAAAAGACATTTTACCCAAACATGGGCGTGTAGCCATTTTTAGAATCACCGACAAACAGTTCGGTATGACAGAAATATTCCATAGTACCAAAGAGGTGGAAAAACCACCCATGTACCAGCAATTGGAACTTTTCTAGAATTAAAAAAATTATCAAAAATTTACTTCAAATAAAAAAAGGTTGCAGATTTCTATAATCCTAGCAACCTTTTCAACTTTTTGATTTACAAGCAAAAACAAGAAGTATCTTGTGATTACTCACACAAAAATAAGAACTTGAAAGCAAATCACAACCCTTGCTACCACGATATAATTAAATATCGTCTTGTGATTACTCACACAAAAATAAGAACTTGAAAGCAAATCACAACTTGTTCTTTTAATTTAGCTTGTGCTTTCTCCTTGTGATTACTCACACAAAAATAAGAACTTGAAAGCAAATCACAACGTATGAGGTTATTAATTAATCGAGAAGATCTTGTGATTACTCACACAAAAATAAGAACTTGAAAGCAAATCACAACAACTCTCTCTTGCAGTAATATCCCCCTATACTTGTGATTACTCACACAAAAATAAGAACTTGAAAGCAAATCACAACCAGTCTTCCATCACTTTGCTCTTTTAGATTCTTGTGATTACTCACACAAAAATAAGAACTTGAAAGCAAATCACAACTAAATAGTCTAAACGAATCTTTTCAAGTTTCTTGTGATTACTCACACAAAAATAAGAACTTGAAAGCAAATCACAACTAGGACCAGATTTAAACACTTCATCTGTTTCTTGTGATTACTCACACAAAAATAAGAACTTGAAAGCAAATCACAACCCTGCGCTGTGGCTAAATCTTTTGCGTGTTCTTGTGATTACTCACACAAAAATAAGAACTTGAAAGCAAATCACAACTGTTGTAAGTCCACTCGCAGGGAATGCCACTTGTGATTACTCACACAAAAATAAGAACTTGAAAGCAAATCACAACACATAAACATCCGTCACATTCTGACCATTTCTTGTGATTACTCACACAAAAATAAGAACTTGAAAGCAAATCACAACGGTGTTGGTTATCACCAATTAAGAAATTGCTTGTGATTACTCACACAAAAATAAGAACTTGAAAGCAAATCACAACTATGTGCGTTAACTTAGCTTCTGAAATTTCTTGTGATTACTCACACAAAAATAAGAACTTGAAAGCAAATCACAACGAAATTCCTCGTCAGCTTCAAATTCTATAACTTGTGATTACTCACACAAAAATAAGAACTTGAAAGCAAATCACAACCCATTTTTAATCTATTTTAATTTACATAAACTTGTGATTACTCACACAAAAATAAGAACTTGAAAGCAAATCACAACTAACCTAAGTTTAATCCTGTGATCCCTTCGCTTGTGATTACTCACACAAAAATAAGAACTTGAAAGCAAATCACAACTAGATATTGTTTAGCCGTTAAGCGGTTCATCTTGTGATTACTCACACAAAAATAATAATTTGAGACCTAATTACAACACCCTACCCCATCTCCTTGCCTTGCATCGACTTGTGATTACTCACACAAAAAAACCCGTAGTGCATTATAAAAAAGGTTGCCCATGAGCCTAAAGAAAAGTAAATTGCATTGGTTACCAATCAAATACAATTATGAGCAATCTAGAGGCAAGTTACAATTTTATTTTGAATAAACTAATAGAATTTTCAGGAACTGAAAATTTCTATTTTAAACCAGTGAAACCAAAATTATCTGATATAGAGCTGATAAGCTTAATTATTTTAGCAGAATTTAAATCTATCGATTCTGAGTACCAGCTTTTTAGAGAGATAAAAGGTTGGGCTATTGAATCTAAAATTGAAAGGAGTGTTTACAACAGAAGAAAACGAAAACTCTTCCCTTTTCTTGAAGAAATTAGGTGCAAAATGGTGAAAAAGTTCAATGATTTTGAAAACTATTTCTTGGTGGACAGCATGCCTTTAGAAGTGTGTAAATTATCCCGCTCTTCCAGAAGCAAAATCTGTAAAGAAAATAGCTTTTCAATGCCAAATAAAGGTTTTTGTGCTTCTCAAAATCTACACTTTTATGGTTACAAGCTACATGCGATCTGTTCTATTGCTGGTGTGTTCCAAAGTTTTGACTTATCTCCCGCCTCCGTTCACGACATTCATTATTTGAAAGACATAAAACTTCAAATTTCTGATTGCGTGTTACTTGGAGACAGGGGCTATCTTTCTCAAACGGTTCAGCTTGACTTGTTCAATGAGGTAAAAATCCAGTTAGAAACCCCTAAAAGAAAAAATCAAAAAGATTACAAACCTCAGTTCTATCCATTCAGAAAGTGTAGAAAACGTATAGAAACTTTATTCTCGCAGTTGTGTGACCAATTTATGATACGGCGTAATTATGCCAAATCTTTTGAAGGATTCAAAACAAGAATATTGGCAAAAATTACCTCCTTGACTACTATTCAATATCTCAATAAATTTGTCTTTCATAGTAACATTAACAATTTAAAAATTAACCTCATTCGATAATGCACTACGGGTTATTAAAAAATTAAGATTGCAATTTAGGACCAAAACACAAATCTCCCGCATCGCCCAATCCAGGAACGATATAGCCTTTTTCGTCTAATTTATCATCCACAGTGGCACACCACAAATGCGCTTGGGGCAATTCTTCGTTGATTTTCTGAATCCCTTGTGTCGCCGCAATGGCACATAAAATATGCAATTCAGAAGGCTGAGCCAATTCCAGCACGGCATGAATCGCTTCGCACAAAGACGCTCCCGTTGCCAACATAGGATCTACCACAATCAAAGGGCGATTTGTGATATCTGGGCAAGTTACATAATCTTGTTTAATTTCAAACCCCTCGGCGTTGTGTTTGCGATAAGCCGCCACAAAACCACTATCGGCATGGTCAAAATAATTCAAAACACCTTGATACAGAGGCAAACCTGCACGCAAAATGGTCATTACCACGGGCTGAGTTTCAAGCTCCACCGAAGGTTTCACGCCAAGTGGCGTTTTGATTTCGCAAGCTTTGTACTTAAAAGTTTTGCTGATTTCTAATGCACCTACTTCACCGATGCGCTCTAAATTTCTGCGGAAACGCATGCGATCGTTTTGAACTTCCACATTTCTGAGCTCATTTACCCAAGAATTTAAAATAGATTGATTTTCAGATAAGTCGGTGTATTTTAACGAAGTCATAAGCAAGTATATTTGAGCAAAAATACAAAATTTCAAGTTTTTTGGGTAAAAAAATGGAATTTTATGTATTTTTTTGGGTTTCAATTTAGTTAGAAAATTTTGATTCTCCTTAGTTTAAAAATATTAATTCAACCAAAATTTAATCATTGATAAAAAACATTGAAAATCGCATTTTTCAAACCGAAAAGTTTTCGTAGTTTTAACATTTTCATACCTTTGCATTTATGTTTAAAAACGATATTCTACCCGAAGATTTGTGCCAATATATTACCGCTTTTTCGTCTGATGAGCCCCAAATGCTAAAGGAAATTCGCGAAAAAACGGAACAAGAAATGCACCAGCCACACATGATTTCTGGTGTGTTGCAAGGGCGATTGCTTAGTTTTTTGGCTAAAATGATTCAGCCAAAAAGAATTTTGGAAATTGGCACCTACACGGGCTACGCCACACTTTGCTTGGCAGAAGGCTTAGCTCCCGACGGGAAAATCGTAACCCTAGACCGAGATGAGCGTGCGGCAGCATTCTATCGTCCGTTTTTTGCCCAATCGGCTTTTAGTCATCAAATCGAAGCCCATTTGGTAGACGCTATGGATTTTCTTGACCAAAAAGTGGATGAGCCTTGGGATTTGGTATTTCTAGATGCCAACAAAAAAAAATACCGCGAATATATAGAAAAGCTCTTACCACAAATGCGACAAGGCGGCATTATCCTTGCCGATAATGTGCTTTGGAAAAATAAAGTGCTACACGAGATAGATTCTAAAGATAAAATGACGCAATCTTTGCATGATTTTAATATATTTGTAAAAAATGATGAAAGATTGGAAGCTGTGATGTTGCCGATAAGAGATGGTTTAACCTTGATTAGAAAAATATGAATTTCGGGATTTGCAAAGTAAGTATTTCGCCTGTGCGTGCCGAAGCGAGCGACCGTGCCGAAATGGTAACGCAATTGCTTTTTGGCGAAAAGGTTGAAATTTTAAAAACAAAGAAAAATTGGATTAGAATTAAAGCCGATTTTGATGCTTACGAAGGCTGGGTAGATGAGAAACATCTTCAGCCAATTGAAGAAGCCGCATTCTTCGATACCGAAACTCCTTGCTACTACACCACCGAGCCTTTTAATCTTGTTGTGGCAAACAATGAGCCTACCACGCTCCCATTGGGTGCCGAAATCAGAAATATTAGCAACAATACTTTTCAATTGGGCGAAGACACCTACGAATTGTATTGCGAAACCAAACAAGTGGAAGGCTTGATAAGCCGAGACGAATTGGTGATTTTGGCTAAAAACTACATCAATGTCCCCTATTTATGGGGCGGAAAATCCAACTTTGGCGTTGATTGCTCTGGGCTTGTGCAACAGGTGTATAAATTTACCAAAATTCATTTACCTAGAGACGCCAAAGACCAAGCCGAAAAAGGCGAAATGTTGGGCTTTGTAGAAGAAGCTCTGCCTGGAGATTTAGCCTTTTTTGACAATGATGAAGGAAACATTATCCATGTAGGGATTATCATCGATAATCAGCGAATTTTACACGCGCATGGCAAAGTGCGTATCGACCCAATTGACTCCACAGGTATATTTAATACCGATACGCAAAAATACTCGCACAAATTGCGATTTGTAAAAAGAATTTTGCCCGAATAATTTAAATTACCCGGGCAAAATTTTAATCTTCGCAAGTGTTGATTCCATTTACATAATCTTTGATGATTCGCACCGAATCTGCGGTTTCGCTTCCTAAGAACCCTTTAAAATCTTTGGTCGTGATTTGTTTGTTATAATCTTTTAAAAGCTGTTTGGCAAGCGGCATATAGCTCCAGTGCCATTTTTCCATTTCGTAGCCCGTTCTGCCGCCTTTCTTATCGGTAAAAACTTGGCAAAACCCGTATTTTCCTGCATTTTCTTGCATCCATTGGTAGAGTTGCTTTCCTTTTCCGCTTTCAAAATAAGAATTATTCAGCGAATTTAAATCCACATCTGTCCCCCAATGGTGTCGCGAACTCATAGGCATTGAGCTAAAAAGCAAAATCTTTTTGGCGCGTTCTTTCGGTGTTAAATTAGCATTGGCTTTCCATTTTCTTTCCCAAATATTTTTCTGGTGCTGAAAATTTCTCGCCCCCGAAACTATGAGCAAATTAAATCCCGCTTTTTGTGCTGCTTGGTGCATTTTCAAAAAAGCTTCGTAGGTTTCTTTTCTTAAATAAGTTTGCTTATTACAATATTTAGACGGTACCAGAACAAAAGCAGAATCTTTAGCAAAATTAGTTCTCCCGACCAAATAATCTTTATAATTGGTTTGTGGTTTGACAAAAGTAAGCGTATCTTTTGCTTTTTGAACTTCTACAAAATTCTGAATTTCGATGTTTTTTGCAGCATTGTTTGTATCGTTTTTTTGTTGGCATCCCACTTGAGCACTCAATCCAAAAACGAGCAATAGTGGTAGTATATTATTTTTCATTTCTTGACATCACTTAGGTAGCTTAATACATCTGCAAAGTTACTTTTTTCACAATACAAAATCCATATTTCGTACATTTTTCATACATTTATAGAGTTTTTTAATTTTTAGATAATATGAAGTTAAGATATTTCTTGATGTTTCTGTTTACGGGCTCCTTGATTTGGGCTCAGAACAAATACCCAAACGATTGCGTAAACTACATCCAAGTGTGTGGAAATAAAAACATTTCGCTAGATGTTGGAGGTGTGGGTATTCGTCAAGAAATTGACGATCGAAATTTCTGTAACTCCCACGAACATAATTCACTTTGGGTAAAAGTCACTATCAAAAAAAGCGGAAATCTGGGATTTATTCTCCGTCCTGCGTCAAGGGATATAGAGGAAGATTACGATTTTTGGGTGTTTGGTCCCAATCCTACTTGTTATAATTTAGGCGGAATCCTCCGTTGCTCCACAACCAATCCCATGGGAGCAGGCTTATACAACAACTTTACAGGATTAAAACCAAGTGAAAAAGATACTTACGAGGGACCAGCTAATAGAGGCAATTCGTTTGTAAAAGACATTCAAGTAAAAACGGGAGAAAGCTACTTTATTGTTATAGATCGCCCACACGGGAATAGTGCTTTTACACTTGAGTGGACGGGCGATGCTGAGATAGAAAATCCAATGGAAGAAGTTACTCTAAATCTAAATTTAGAAAACATCAGCCTTTGTGATCCTGAAAACGATGGCGTAGAAACTTTTGATTTTGAATCTTTAAACCAAAAAGTAACTACCGACACCACAGGACTGAAATTTTCTTATTATGCCAGCGAATCCGATGCCACGATTAAAAATAATCCATTGAATAAGCATTCCAAAATTAGAAGTGGCAAATATTGGTGCCGTGTGGAGAATATCGCAACGGGCTGTTTTGAATTAGTGAATTTTTTAATTGATTTGGAGGGCGTAAAACTTTCGCCCGCGACCTCCACCTATTGCTTAAATGGGAAAGAATCTGTGAATGTAGATTTAACGAGCTTTTCGCTCAGCAATCAAGAGGGACTAAAATATACCTATTACACAAGGCAAGATGATTTAGATAACCAAAGAAACTCTATCCAAAATCCTGAAAAATTCGTTTTAAAGAAAAATACCAAAATCTATGTACACGCCCAAAAAAGTAGTTGCGAGAACAATAGTTTTATTGAATTAAATGTCCCCGAAAACCCATCGGTGAAAATGCTTGAAGAGCAAGTTTGCCTCAATACACTAGAAGATGGCAAAATTGATTTAACTCTATATGAATCAAAAATTAACAACAGAAAAGTCTCTTTTTCTTTCTTTAGTTCCAAAGAAAATTTAGAGCAAAATAAAAAAATTAACAACCCAAATCAGACACCTATAAATTTAGGTAAAAATGTATTTTTTGTAAAAGTGGAAAACGAACATTGTTCCACCACTACTACTCTCACGATTCTTGCCAATGATGCCCCTAAAATTTCAACCGTTGAACAATCTTTTGAATATTGCCCAGAAGAATTTCCAATTCAAATTTCGGCACAAGATGGTTTTGCTCGCTATGTTTGGGACAATAAAAAAGAAAAACAAACGCTAGAAGTGAGCAAAGCGGGAAAATATAGTGTAAAAATCTACAATGAAAAGGGCTGTTTTACAGAACAATTCTTTACAATTAAACAAAAGAAAGCACCTGAAATTTCTAATATCATTTACGAAAATTATCAAATTAAAATCCTTTCAAACAACACAGAGGAATTGCTCTATCGCATAAATAATGGCAAATGGCAAGAAGAAAATTCGTTCAAGGATTTAGCCCCTGGCGTTTATCAGTTTTATATTAAATTCAAAAATGGGTGCATGTCTGCACCAAAAGAATTTGAGTTTATTAAATTAAACAATGTTATCACAACAATAAAAGATGGCAAAAACGACTATTTTTATGTGCCAAAAATCAATAAGGGAAAGTATAAAAATTTAAAAATCTATAACCGATACGGCAAAGTGATTTATGAAAACCCTCTGAAACAAGCTGTAAAATGGGAAGGTAAAAATCTTCCGCAAGGAGATTATTGGTACATTTTGCAAATCGACGATGCGATCTATAAGGGAAACATCTCTATCATCAATTATAAAAAATAAAAATATGAAAAAAATCATTATATTAGCACTTAGTTTTTTCATGCTTACAGCGTGCAACAACTCTTCTAAAAATCCAACTATGAACACTGTGGAATCAAAGTTTCCGTTTGAGCAAACGCTTGAAACTTTAAAAAATGAAATAAAAGCTAAAGATATGGGCATTATGCAAGTAATTCGCCATGATGAATTAGCTCAAAAAAATGGTTTAGAAATAAACCCAACTGCCGTAATTATTTTCGGGAATCCCAAAGTGGGCACCGCTCTCATGCAAGAATCTCCAGCCATAGCCTATGAATTGCCTTTGCGCTTTCTGGTTTATGAAAAAGACGGAAAAACTTTTGTTTTATATAAATCGCCTAAGGAATACGAAAGTTTAGGCATCAAAGAAAATAAACCAGTGCTAGACAAAATGCAAAATGCTTTGCAATCTATCGCTGAAAAAGTACAATAAACATCTCAACAAACTATGAAATCTATCAATCCATTTACACAAGAAACTATTTACGAACACGCTGAACTTTCTGAGGCTGAAATCATTGAAAAAATCGAATCAGCCAATGTCGCTCAGCCTGCTTGGAACAACATTTCGCTCAAAAAACGCAAAAAAATCTTTAAAAAACTTGCCGAAGTTTTAGAAGAAAATGCCTACGAATGGGGAAGAACCATCAGCGAAGAAATGGGAAAACCCATCACACAATCCATAGCCGAAATCAATAAATGTGCGTGGGTTTGCCGCTACTACGCAAGCAATGCACAAAAACTTTTAAAATCAAAACATACCAAAACCGAAGCTCAAAAATCGTATGTGCGCTACGACCCGCTTGGAGTAATTTTAGGCGTAATGCCTTGGAATTTCCCATTTTGGCAAGTTATCCGTTTTGCTGTGCCTACGCTCATGGCAGGAAACACTGTTTTGCTTAAACATGCAAGCAATGTGATGCAAAGTGCCAAAAATGTGGAAAAAGCATTTGAATTGGCAGGCTTGCCAGAAAACTGCTTTATCAATCTGCCGATTAGTAGCAAGGCGGTAGAAGGCATCATTCGCCACCCAATGGTAAAAGGCGTGAGCCTTACAGGAAGCAAAGCCGCAGGTGCTGCCGTGGCAAAAGTGGCTGGAGAAGAAATCAAGCCGAGTTTGCTCGAGCTAGGTGGCTCCAATGCCTTGGTGGTTTTTGAAGATTGCGATATCAAAGAAGCTGTGAAAACGGTAGTAAATGCGCGTTTTCAAAACACGGGACAAAGTTGCATTGCAGGAAAACGACTTCTAGTCCACGAGAAAATTGCCGAAAAATTCGTTGCTAAATTACAGAAAAAAGTAGAAGAACTCGTTGTGGGCAATCCGCTTGAAGATAAAACATATTTAAGCGTTATGGCTAGAGAAAGTTTAGCCGAAGAGCTTGAAAAACAAATGAATGATTCGGTGGAAATGGGCGCAAAAATCTTGATCGGTGGCACTCGTCACGAAGCCTTTTTTGCCCCGACTATTCTCACCCATGTTACGCCAGAAATGCCTGTTTTTTATGAAGAAACCTTTGGACCACTCTTGGCTTGCACCACTTTTAAAACCGATGACGAGGCGTTAGAATTGGTCAATAATTCAGAATTTGGGTTAGGTGCGAGTATCTTTACCGAAGATAAAAAACGAATAAAACATTTCATTAAAAACATCAAAGACGGTGCTGTTTTCATCAATGAAATGGTAAAAAGCGATCCGCGTTTAGCCTTTGGCGGAACCGGCATTTCGGGTTACGGAAGAGAGCTTGCCGAAAATGGAATTAAAGCATTTGTAAACGAAAAAACCGTTTATATTGCCTAAAAAATATAGTAAAATCCGATTTTTTAATTAAATGATTGATATACAAGATTTAAACAAGTCCTACCAAATGGGCAAAAATAGCCTACATGTACTAAAAGGCATTGATTTACATGTAGATAAAGGCGAATTTGTAGCCATCATGGGTTCGTCTGGCTCGGGAAAATCCACGCTGCTCAATATCATTGGCATGCTTGATGAACACGACACAGGCACCTACGACTTAGATGGAGTGCGCATCGAAAAACTAAGCGAGAAAAAAGCCGCACACTACCGAAACAAGTTTTTGGGCTTTATCTTTCAATCTTATAATTTAATTAATTTTAAAAATGTGGTGGAAAATGTGGCACTCCCACTCTATTACCAAAATATGAGTAGAAAAAAACGCCACGAAATCGCTATGCACTATCTCGACAAAGTGGGCTTGGTGCCTTGGGCTAAACACATGCCCAATGAGCTCTCGGGCGGACAAAAACAGCGTGTTGCCATTGCGCGTGCTTTGGCTGCAAACCCTAAATTGCTCCTTGCCGATGAGCCTACGGGTGCGCTAGATAGTGTAACCTCGCAAGAAGTGATGCGCCTGATTCAGCAGATTAATGATGAGGGCAAAACGATACTTATGGTAACGCACGAAGACGACATTGCACATATGTGCAAGCGGATTGTGCGATTGAAAGACGGTGTGATTATAGAAGACGAAAAGATTAACCAAGTACGTGTGTAATGTTTGATATAGATCGCTGGGCAGAAATCTGGGCTTCGATTCGGAGCAATAAATTAAGGACATTCTTATCGGGTGCTACCATTGCATTGGCATTATTTGTATTTATCACGCTTTTTGGACTAAGTAAAGGTTTGCAGAACGGTTTTGAGGAGCAATTTTTACCACCCAATATGATGACCATCGAAGTTTACACAAACTACACCACCTTGCCCTACAAAGGCAAGCAGCCCAATCGCTACATTCAGCTTAAAAAATCGGATTATCAATTTTTACAAGAATTGCTAAAAGACCGAATAGAAATCGTTTTACCACATATTTCTCAAATGGTATCAGCCAGAAATTTCTCGGAATTTGGAAATTATAACTTAATCGGGACCACATCCAAAGAGAAAAAAGCCAGTGATTTAAAAATCATTTCTGGGCGTTTTCTCGATCCGCTCGACAATCAGTCGATTGAGAAAAATGTCGTAATCGGCAGATTGGTAGAAAAAGATTTATTTAAAAACAAATCTGCCGTGGGCGAAAATATTCAACTTGGAAACACGCTTTACAAAGTGGTAGGCGTGTACTCAAGCGAAGAAGGCGACGACAAAGAACGCTATATTTACCTGCCCATCAACACCTACCATGTGATTTACGGAACGCAAAATATCGATAATTTCACCTTGTATCCTTTGCCAAACTCAAGTTTAGATGAGCTGCACGACATTGCACAAGAGGTGGAAAAAGAATTAAAAATTAAACACAGCGTTTCGCCAGACGACACACGCGGAGTCCGAGCATACGACCCAAAAGATGCACTCGATAGCACCAATATGTTTTTTTATGTTTTTACCATTATCGTTTTGGTCATTGGGATTGGTAGTTTGATTTCGGGCATGGTGAGTATTGCCAATATGATGGTCTTTAGCGTAAAGGAACGCACCAAGGAAATCGGCATCAGAAAAGCCTTGGGTGCTACGCCTTTTAATATCATCAGTCTTATTTTGCAAGAGGCCTTGGCAATCACCTTTTTATTTGGATTTATCGGGATTTTTATGGGTATGCTACTCACCTACTCTGTAAAAGATTCGTTGCAAGATTATATGATTTACAACGCCACAGTAGAGTCTTCACGCATTGTGCTAGCCGCCATAATTTTGCTTATTTCTGGCTTATTGGCAGGTTTTATTCCCGCTAGAAAAGCCGCTAAAATTAAACCTATTGAAGCCTTAAACAGTAACTAAAATGTTGATATTTGAACGAGATACTTGGAGCGAAATTTACCACGCTTTAGAAAAAAACAAGACACGCACGCTGCTCACCATGGTGGGCGTAGCTTGGGGCATGTTGCTTTTTGTGTTTTTGCTTGGTGTGGTCAATGGCTTAAGCAATGGTTTTGACAAGGAGTTGAAAGGCACAAGCACCAATAGCCTTTTTATCTGGACACAGCAAACGAGCGTTCCCTACGACGGATTTGGGCGTGGAAGAACATTCCGTTTTCAGCTGAGTGACATCGATGCTCTAAAAAAGGAATTTAAAGAAATAAAAATCATCACGCCTCGCCAGCGAAACAACGCAAGCGTGGTGCACCAAGCCAAAAATGGGAATTATAGCATTTTTGGAGATTTCCCAGAGCAAAACAAAATCTTTGTCAAAAAGATTTTAAAGGGCAGATACATCACCCAAAAAGATATTGAAAATAATGCCAAAGTTGCCGTGATAAGCGACCGCTTGATCGACGAACTTTATGACAAAGGGAGCAATCCGCTGGGCACCACCCTTCAAATCAACGGGGTAAGTTTCAAAGTTGTGGGCGTATATTCTGGCGACTCCAAAGGCGGGATAGATAGCGGGAGCACCGTTACCATTCCATTTGCCACCTTCAATCAAATCTTTAACCAAGGAAACAATGTGGGCTTAATCGTGATCAATATCGACGACTACGCCGACATCAAAAAAGCAGAAACGCAAATCAAGGATTTTCTAAAAACACGCCACCACATCGCGCCCAACGATACACAGGCACTTGGCTCATTCAATCTGGGCGAAATGTTTGGTAAAATGTTCAGATTTATGCAAGGTTTGGAATTTCTAACAGTCGTCGTGGGCTTTTTCACACTTTTGGCGGGCGTTTTGGCCGTGAGCTCGATTTTGCTCATCACCGTCAAGGAGCGCACACAAGAATTCGGAATCCGCCGAGCCTTGGGCGCACCGCCCTCCCAAATCGTGAGTCAGATTTTGATCGAAAGTAGCGTCATCACCTTTTTCTCGGGGCTTATAGGCATCATCGCAGGCACCGCATTTTTAGCGAGCATAAACACCTATGTCGCCAACTCCGAAGACAACGATATCCCGTTTGTAAATAGCTCTATCGACATCAAAATATTGCTCGGAGCATTTGTATTGGTCTTAGTTATGTCTCTTTTAGCGGGGCTCATTCCCGCCCTACGCGCCATCGCCATAAAGCCCATCGACGCCTTGCGAGAGGAGTAGAAATATACCAAATTCATTTTTTTTGGGCGTGCCCCTACGGGTCGGGCTCTCGCCTTTATCTTTTGCTCGGCACAAAGCCTCGCAAAAAGGATATCGGCTCTATCCCTCACGCGAATAAAAAAATTGTAGCATTGCAGAACAACAACATAATAACGATAATAAACGATATAGAGAGGAAACTTTCTATAAATAAAGAAGTCTTGATAATTTTAAAAATATTATAAAAACTATTTTTATAGCCATCGTCACGATAGCAAAAAGCGAAAAATGGCACGCATTTTGACATGTACTTTGTATAATAATTTTAAAAATAAAAAAATGAATCGAATTAAAAAATTATCATTAGTAGCAGTGGCAGTACTTGCACTTTCTGCGTGTAACAACAAATCACAAAAAAAACAAGTTACAGAAAAACCAACAACCACAGAAACACAAAAAGAAGAAACAGCAACCAATTGGAAAGGCGTTTATACAGGGACCTTACCCTGTGCAGATTGTGAAGGGATAAAAACTACCCTTACACTAAATAATGATAATACTTTCACATTACAAAGTGTATATATGGGCAAAAATAACCAACCTTTTGTAGAAAATGGAAAATACATTTGGGATGAAGCAAACTCTGAAATAAGCATAAACATAGAAGGAGAAGCACCTGTAAAATATAAACTCGAAAACAATACCCTTACACAGCTCAACGCTGATGGACAAAAAAACACCGAAGAGTTAGCCTCTATGTATGTTTTGACCAAAGAGAATTAAAATCTCATTCTATAATGCATCCTAATAATTGTAAGCACGAGCAATATGCTCGTGCTTTTTTGCAATAATCATTCTTAAAAACAGCCCAATTACTTATAAGAATAGAACAATCACCAGTAGGAACCCACAAATCCCTTGTAGGAATACAATAATGTCCTGTAGAAATACAAAAACTATCCGTAGGAATACAAAAATAGCAATCAGGAGTCCATTTATTTAAATAAAAATCAAAAAATGACTTATAAGAATAGAAGAATAATTGTTTTTTTTTGTATATTTGGAGAATGAAAACCAATTAAAATAAATTATTATGAGCAAATTAAAAAATTCCGAACTCCAATATCTTGAAAATTACAGATTACTATTCACCAATCTAGATGAGGTACAAGACTTAAAAACCGAAATGGCAGAATATGGCTACGACGAAGAAAAAATAGCCGAAGGCAAAGCCCTATTCGACAAAACACAACAGCTATATAATCAAAACAAGCAAGAAACTACCGAAGAAAAAGAAGCCTATGCCCAATTTGCCAACGCCTTTAACTCCCTAAAAAAAACCTACAGCAAACACAGAAAAATAGCCAAAGTGGCTTTGATGAAAAGAACAGAACTCTGGAAAAGCCTCGCTATCGATGGCACGCTATCTGCCGCCTATCTCAAGGCATTGGAGGAAATCAAAACCTTTTATGAGCAAGCCCAAAGCCATAGCGAAGCCAAACCTTTGTTAGAAAAATTTAAAATCAATCAAAGCGTAGTAGAAGCCCAAGTGGCACAAATCCAAAAAGTGGAAAGCCTACGCGCCAAATACGAAAAAGAAAAAGGCGAAAACCAAAACGCTACCCAACAGAAAAACAAAGCCTTTACCGAGCTTTCCGATTGGGTGCGAGATTTCTACGCCGTATCCAGAATCGCTTTAGAAGATCGCCCACAGCTACTAGAGAGCGTTGGCAAATTCGTAAGAAGCTAAAACCTTTCACCATTTTAAATTTAAGCGCATTTGGAAAACGACTATTTTTTCGTTTCTAGACGCGCTTATTTCAAATAAAATCCATATTTTAGCCAAACCTTAATTATCTAACACATGAAAGCTAAAAAAATCATTATAGCAGTCCTTGTTTTATTAGTTTTATGCCTAGGAATATGGGCTTTTTCCTATAACTACCAAAAAAGTACTGCCGAAAATGTGGTGTACGAGACCACACATGCTTTTAGAACAGACATTAAGAAAACGGCAGTAGCCACAGGCGAAGTAAAACCACGCGAAAAAATCGAAATCAAGCCCAATATCACAGGCGTGATTCAATCCATTAAAGTGAAAGAAGGTATGGAGGTTACCAATGGGCAATTACTTGCCACAATAAAAGTAATCCCAAATGTCAATAGCCTAAATTCGGCACAGATGCAAATCAATTCCACCCAAACGGAACTTGCCAACCAAACGCGACACTACAATCGCCAAAAATTGCTCTACTCGCAAGGCGTGATTTCCAAAGCCGAATACGAAACAGCTCTTGCGGCTTATAATTCAGCCAAACAAAGTTTAAAAAATGCCGAAAACAATTACCACACCGCCAAGACAGGCGTGGCACCTGGGCTTGAGCAATATTCTACTACGCAAATTCGCTCCACTATCAACGGAATGATTCTAGACATCCCTGTAGAAATTGGAGACAATGTGCAAGAAATCAGCAACTTTAGCACAGGGACAACCATTGCCACCATTGCCAATATCAAAGACATGATTTTTGAAGGTCGTGTAGACGAAGCCGAAGTAGGAAAACTAAAGATAGGCATGCCACTTGAAATCAAAATCGGTGCCTTGCCCAATGAAACTTTTACAGGAACGCTTGATTTTATCGCGCCATCGGGCATCAGAAACAATGGGATTGTGGAATTTGAAATCAAAGCCAGCGTGAATTTAAATCAAAACGATTTCATCCGTGCAGGCTACAGTGCCAATGCCGAAATCACGACCGAGAACAAGAAAAATGTATTGGTTTTAGCTGAATCAAACATTCAGTATGAAGACGACGGCACTGCCTTTGTAGAAGTGAAAAACGGCGAAGAATGGATCAAAAAACCCATTCGTTTAGGCGTGAGTGATGGCGAAAACATCGAAATTCTCAAAGGCATTACCGAAAAAGATGAAGTAAAAGTTTGGAACATTCATCTCAACGAAAAATCAGAGGAGGAGAACAAAGGCTAAAGCTCGCTAAATCTATCCGAAATTTAAAAATATCGCCAATCAGATAATTTGTTCAATTAAAGATTATTTGATTTGTTTTTCGGAAAAATGTTTATTTTTGTAGAAAATCATATGGAATTGAACGCATTTTCATCACAATATTTTCCGCCAATTAGATTTTTTGCAGATTTTTTATCGCAAGAAAATCCGTGTATTGATGTGTACGAAAACTATCAAAAACAAACTTACAGAAATCGTTGTCATATCCTAAGTCCAAACGGCTTGCAAAAACTCGTAGTGCCCATTGCCCACACAGGAAAACGCGCCATGAAGGATTTGCAAATAAGCTATGCACAAGATTGGCAAAAGGAACATTTGCGCTCCTTTGAGGCAGCCTATCGTCGCTCACCCTACTTTGAGTATTACGAAGACGATTTAATGCCCATATTTGAGAAAAAACATAAATTCCTTTTAGACTTAAATTTGGAAATTTTGGAACAACTTTTGAGTTTGCTTCAAGTCGAAAATAAATTTTCGCTTTCTGAATCGTATATCGAATCGCCCGCAGAAGATTTTAGACAAGCCTATGATGCCAAAAATCCTGTAGAAGATTTGCCAGAATATACGCAGGTATTTAGCGAAAAAATACAATTTATTCCAGATTTAAGCGTAGTGGATCTATTGTTTAATGAAGGACCACAAAGTATAGTTTATTTAAAAAATTTAAAACAACAATAAATGAAAAAATTAGTACTCAGCTTATCTCTAGTAGCAGGTTTTGTATTTGCTCAAGCGCAAGAACAGCCATCTGCAAAAGAGCTAGCCAAACAAAACTGGTTTCATGTAAACTATGCCAAAGATTCAATCTATGGTGTAGCCACAGACGATGCATATGCTTATGCAAAATCTAAAGGTTTAAAATCTAGCCCAGTAATCGTTGCCGTAATCGACAGTGGTATCGAAGGAGATCACCCAGATTTGCAAGCAAACATGTGGACGAATGTAAAAGAAATCCCAGGAAACGGAATAGATGACGACGGAAACGGATACATCGACGATATCCACGGCTGGAACTTTATCGGTGGACCAAATGGAGATGTAGACCACGACAACACAGAAATCACTCGTTTAGTAAGAGAATACAAAGCTTTATTTGATTCTAAAAACGAAGCTGAAAACAAACTTAACCAGCAAAAGTATCCTAAAAAATACGCTGAATACCAAGAAATTCTGCCTAAATACAAAGAAGAATTAGCAGAAGCGCAAATGGCTGTAGCTCAAGCCGAAGGACAAATCAATCAAACTTTGAAAATTTTTGAAGAATTTGCCAAAGAGTACGGAGGAGACAAAGTCATTAGCCTAGAAGATATCAAAGTATTTACACCTAAAGGGCAAGAGGCTGCATTCATGAAAGAAAAAATACTATCAGCTGTAAACACTGCATCTGCTGAAGAATTTTTTGGAACTACAGCCAATAAAATCATTGAAGAGTTTAAAGAACAAGGAAATGAATACCTAAACCACTACAAAGGTAAATTAGATTATTATTTAAACCTTGATTATGATCCACGCGCCATCGTAGGAGATAACTACAATGATGTAAACGAAAGAATCTACGGAAACAATACCGTAGAAGGTCCAGATGCACTCCACGGAACGCATGTGGCAGGTATCATAGGTGCGGTGAGAAACAACGGTATCGGAATGAATGGTGTCGCTGAAAATGTAAAAATCATGAATGTGCGCACTGTGCCAGATGGAGATGAGAGAGATAAAGATGTGGCAAACGCGATTCGTTACGCAGTAGATAATGGTGCAAAAGTCATCAACATGAGTTTTGGTAAACCATATTCTCCAAACAAGCAAGCCGTTTGGGACGCGATTAAATATGCTACAGATCACAATGTTCTTTTAGTAAAAGCAGCAGGTAATGATGATGTAAACATTGATACAGATATCCACTACCCTACCAACTTTAGAAACGGACACCCTGTGAGTAACTCATTGCTCACTGTGGGAGCTAGCACTCCAGACAACAAAAACATCAAAGCTAGTTTCTCAAACTATGGTAAACAACAAGTAGATATCTTTGCCCCTGGAGTAGAAATCTACTCTACTGTGCCAGATGCAAGCTACAAATACCTACAAGGAACTTCGATGGCGTCTCCAGTAGTAGCTGGTATTGCGGCATTGGTTTGGAGCTATTTCCCTAACCTTACTGCACAAGAAATCAGAAATATCTTAATCGAAACTGGAAACTACAACGAAAACTTGAAAGATATTTCTACTCACGGTGTAGTGGTAGATGCATTGAAAGCACTTAAAAAAGCGGAAGAAGTATCTAATGCAAAAGCAGGAGTTACTGCCCCAGCGAAAGCTGAAACAAAGAAAAACAAAAAGTCTAGTAAAAAAAGAAAGAAATAATATAGTTTTTAATTATTAAATTTCTTAATTTTAGGGCTATACTTTTAAATAAGTATAGCCTTTTTTATAAACCTTAAACTATGAAACCTATAAATAACCTTACATCCTCAAACATTAAAAGCCTATTTAGAAACACAAAAACACCTGGCTGGAAAGCCCAAAAAGTAATGGCACCGCCCTATCGTCAAAACTTGGTAGACAAGGCGAGATATAATCCTGCCAATCCTAGGATTGCAGCTGTACTCATCATTGTGTATGAAGAAAATGGCGAATTGTATTTTCCCGTAATTCACAGAAACACCTATCCTGGCGTTCACTCCAATCAAATTGGGTTCCCTGGCGGAAGAGTGGAATCCGTAGATGGGGATCTGCAAGACACTGCTTTGCGAGAAAGTCTAGAGGAAATCAATGCAAATCCCAATTGTATAGAAATCGTGGGCGAATTAAGTCAATTATTTATTCCTCCAAGCAACTTTATGGTGCACCCCTTTGTAGGGGTTTACAAAGGCGAGCCAAATTTTATCCCCTCTGAGCGAGAAGTAAAAGCCATTGTTCCATTAAAATTAAATGAATTTATTCACTCGCCCAACATTATAAAACACACCGTAGTTGTGGACAATATTGCACACCAAGTGCCTGCATTTGCTTTGCCCAATAATTTAATTTGCTGGGGCGCAACTGCAATGATGTTAAATGAATTTCTTGTATTTTTGCGAAATTCATTAAATTTGTAGCCTTAAAAAATTAGATTGTGAGTCGTAAAAAAAATATATTTTTCGATGCCTTTGGGTATCCACATTTCATCAAGCGATTTATCATTTTCACCTTTGGTGCAATTTCGTATCGTAGATACAACGGATTCAACAAGTTGAAAATCCAAGGAACCGAAAATATCGCCAATCTCCCAGAGCAAAATGTACTTTTTGTATCGAATCACCAAACCTATTTTGCAGATGTTTCGGCGATGTATCATGTATTCAGCAGCGTGAAAAATGGATTTCAAAATTCAATTAAAAACCCTATTTACCTGCTAAATCCTAAAATTGATATGTACTATGTAGCGGCAAAAGAAACCATGAATAAAGGTCTTTTGGCTAAAATATTTTCTCTGGCAGGAGCCGTTACCGTGAAAAGAACATGGCGCGAAGCGGGAAAAAACATCAATCGAAAAGTTGATTTAAAAGAAATTGATAATATTGAAAAAGCTTTGCAACAAGGCTGGGTAATTACCTTCCCACAAGGCACTACCAAAGCTTTTGCACCTGGTAGAAAGGGAACTGCACATATCATCAAAAAGAACAAACCAATTGTGGTTCCTGTAGTGATTGATGGATTCCGCCGTTCGTTTGACAAAAAAGGGCTTTTGATTAAAAAGCGTGGCATTGAGCAAACTATGACTTTCAAGCCACCTTTAGAAATTGATTATGAAAACGATAGCACTCAAAAAATTATAGACCAAGTAATGGACGCTATCGAGCAATCAGAAAAATACATAAAGGTAAAACCTATTCCCGAAGAAGGCGAAAATTAATCCAAAAATTGATTTTTCAATTCGGGCGTAGGGAGCATACATTCGTTTTTTTGCCCAAATAATTTATAGCGATTTTTAGCCACTTTTTGGTATAAAAAATCTCTGAATGAAAGAGGAAAAACCTGAAAAACAGAAATTATTCGGTACGGAAAGCCTAAGTCTTTAGCAATTTCTATCACCGCTTGCGATTGGCTAAATAACTTCTCATCTTTTAGATAAAAAATTGTGTTTAAATTTTGTGCATTCTCGCCCAGTTCAGCTAGTTTTTTCTGTGCAAAACCCGACTGCAACGAACTGAATTTAAACACTTTACTCTTATCTCTCTTTAAAACAAATTGTACAAATCCATCGCATAAATTGCATACACCATCAAAAAAAATTATGCGTTCAGCCATTAAAAAAATTCTTTCGAGCAAAATTAAAAGAAATTTTTATAGTAATTTGCACATTCAAATAAATTTAGCATGGAATTTACCGAAGAAGAATTGCACTACATGGCAATGAATTTTATAGGCGAAGAGCTTCAAAAAATGGGATTTGAATTTCTTGCCGTAAATAGCAAACTCAAAAAACATCCGCAATTTGTAACCTACAAAAAAAACGAAAAAAATATATTTGTCTTGGTGCAGGCCTCGCTCCCACCCGATGATTACACAAGATTGCCCGCCATTGCAAGCAAAATGGTGGCGCATGCACGCGAGCAAGATGCACGCGTTTGGTTTGCGGGCGTAGGCATCACGCACGCAGATGATTTAAGCAGAAAACCTGTAAAGGGCGAAGCCTACAAATTACTTTTTAATGGATTTAATTTTTTAAGCTAATGAAAAAATCAATTATTTTAGCCTCCTCGCTTTTATTATTAAATGTAGGTTGCAACAAAAAAACAGAATCAACCGAGCCTACTTTGCGTTATGCTAAAGGCGATGCTTTTGGATCGACTTATGGGATTCAATATTATTCAGACAAAGATTTAAGCGATGAAATTATAAAAGCTCTTACTTTTTTCGATGACAAAATCTCTACTTACAAATCGGGCACCGATGTTGAGCGATTTAATCAATCGGAAAAAGGTACGGCTGTGGATTCTATCGTGATTGATTTATGGAAACAGTGCCAAGATTTTAACCAAAAAACTGATGGCTATTTCGACCCCACAGTGCAACCGCTTTCTAATCTTTACGGCTTTAAAAAGGCTAAAATCCATAACAAACCAAGCCGAGCTCAAGTGGATTCTGTAATGCAATTTGTGGGAATTGCTAAAACCGCTGTACGCAACGATTCTATTTTAAAAAATGATACCAGAACTGAATTAGTCTTCAATGCTATTACGGGCTATATCAATGATTATGTGGCACATATACTCGACCAAGCGGGGGTAAAAAGTTACTTAGTTGAAATCGGTGGCGAAATCAGAGCCAAAGGCAAAAAAGAAGATGGGAACACTTGGGTTGTAGGTGTAGATGTGCCTAAATCAGGCGATCAAGATTTGTTTACTACCGTTCCGCTTGACAATGAGTCGCTTGCTACTTCTGGAAATTACCGCAAATTCCATATTTTAGACAACGGCGACAAAGTGGTGCACACCATGAACCCTATCGACGGAACCTCGGGAATTAGCAACCTTTTAAGTGCCACGGTGATCGCCCCCACGGCTGCCGAGGCAGATGCCACCGCAACTGCCCTAATGGCTATGGGATTGGACAAAGCTAAAGCCTATGCACAAAATCGCAAAGATTTGAAATTTCTCCTTATCTGGACAGATGACAAAGGAGAATTTCAATCAGAAAAATTCAATAATTTTTAAATTTTGATTATTTACTAAAGAAACTAAAATGTACATTTCCGTACTTTTTGGTTTCTTTATAATTTGGAAAATCGCTTAAATCCATTTTTTTAGAGTGCTCTAAAATCAAAGTTCCTTCTGGTTTTAACAGCTGATTTTCAAGCACTAAATCCAAGATTTCTCGATAAGATTCTTTTTCAAATTCAAACGGCGGATCGGCAAAGATTAAATCATAGCTTAAACCTTGATTCTGAGCTAAAAAACTGAAAACATCTGCTTTAAAAATTTGTAGGTTATCAAGTTCTAATTGCTCTTTGGTCTGGCTGATGAATTTCACGCAAGCAGCGTGTTTATCTACTCCTGTAACAGATTGGCAACCTCTAGAAGCAAACTCATACGAAATGCTCCCTATCCCCGCAAAGAGATCCAAAACTTGTAAATCTTCGAAATAAAAACGGCTGTTCAGCACATTAAACAAGCCTTCTTTGGCAAAATCTGTGGTAGGGCGAGTGGGTAAATTTTTAGGTGCCTGCAATTTGCGACCTTTCCATTTTCCAGAGATTATTCTCATAATAGTTTTAAATAATGGGTATAATATTGTAATTCAGTAGCATCGTTCACTCCAGGGATTACATGGCGCACAAAATTTAAAAGTTTTTTAATGAGCCCTTCCCAATTTTCTTCATTTCCAAAAAAGTATAATTTATCTTGATTGGTATCTAGTGAAAGTTGCTTATAAACATTTAAAATATAATAAATTATATCATTTTTCGATTGCACCGAAAATACATTGTAAAACAACAATTTTTGATTTTTAAGACATAAAATCTCTACCGAACGATGATGGATATTCACAAAAACTTCTGGCGTTTCGTTATCGGTACTTATTGCATTTAAAAAAGCTCTCGATGCACTCGAAATTTCATACTTAGGATAAAATTTAGACAACATCTGCTCAATTTCTATGGGATAACTGTATAGAAAATGTGCATCGGTATTTACAAGTTTTTCGTTTACTACTTTGTCATTTTCATATAACTCTGTGTTGAACGAAATCCACAATTCATTGTCTTTTTCTTGCTGGTAGTATTCATCTGGCACAATACAAAATTGCTCTCCGAGCACTTGCGCATAAACTTGATCATACTCTTGCTTTAGATATAAATTATCCTTGATTTTATGCTCTAGCACGAGTTCTATTGCCACCTCAGAATTTACCTCATAAGGCGTAAAATCTGTGGCAATAATCTTCTGATCCTTAAAACTACAAAAAGAAAATCCATCCTTTTCAAAAAGGATGGATAAAATATTACTGCTCATCAAAAATTATTTTTTGAGTTCAGACTTCATTCTTTTAATTCTCTTCTCTTGAATTTTAACATCTACATCTGTACCCCAGTTTCCTTCAAGTGACGGACGAGATTTGCTACCTACTTTAATGATGTCTGATTTAATTGGAGAAGACTCATCTTCTACTTCACGGCTCACCATTTCTTCATCTAGCCCATCAAGCACTTTAGCTTTATCAATGCTACCCATAAAGAAGTAGTCGCGCTGAATGTTTGTACTATCGTTTCCTACAACACGGTCGTTGAAAGAAGCGTAAAGCTCAATTGGGAATTTTTTACCATTTACTGGAATATAACCAAAGTTTCGGTAATTGAAATCTCTGTTTCCAAAGATTGAATCTTTTACACTTACAGGAGATACGATAGTATCTACAATAGTAAAGTTTTTCATCACATCGATACCTTTGCTTTTATCGAACACATAGGCTGATGAATCCTTTCTAGAAATATTTAATACTTTAGCCGTGTTGATGTAATTCTTCAAAGTATCTAAGCTAGCGGTATATTCTCCGTTTGCTACTTTATACAACTTCTCTGCCAAGGCTAAATCCTGTAACTGTTCCACCGCAGTAGCATAGCGTTCCATCTTTTCTCTATTGAAATCCACATAACCTTGGATTGAGCGGTAGATTAAAAATGCTAAACCTAATGCAGTAACTACCAAAATAACTTTAAGTATGTTTTTCATTGTGTCAAAAATTTATTCAAATATAAATTATTTTTTTTAACTAATTAAATATTTTGAGCAAAAAATTTTAATTTTACCGAAAATTAAAACTCCATGAAAGTAGTCGCAGTGATCCCTGCGCGATATAATTCGCAAAGATTTCCAGGAAAATTAATGCAAAAATTAAACGGTAAAGAATTGATTCTCTACACTTACGAAGCGGTGAAAAATACTGAGCTTTTCGATGATGTTATCGTGGCAACAGATGATGCTCGCATTCTGGCATGTTTGGAAAAAAATAATGCAAAAGTTCAGCTCACGGCAGAAAATCATGTTTCTGGAAGCGATAGAATCGCCGAAGTGGCACAGAATCTTGATGCAGATATCATTGTAAATGTGCAAGGAGATGAGCCATTTATCACAGCCGAAGATTTAAAAACGCTCATTCAAATTTTTGAAAACGATACGCAAAAGGAAGTCGCCGTAGGGAGTTTAATGGAAATCATTACCGAGCCCGATATGATTGAGAATCCCAATAATGTGAAGGTGGTGGTAGATAGGTACTACAATAATGCACTTTATTTCTCTCGTTCAGTCATTCCATATGCGCGAGAAATGCAGGAAAACACCACTTATTACAAGCATTTGGGTATTTATGCCTTTCGTCGTGATGCATTGCTTTCTTTTGCCACTCTCGACCGTGGATTTTTGGAACCCACCGAAAAGCTTGAGCAGCTTCGTTATTTAGAAAATGGTTTTAAAATCCGTTTGGGCATTGCCAAAAATCCAAGCATTGGTATTGATACGCCAGAAGATTTAGCAATGGCAGAAGCATTCATTCAACAAAATAAATAATATTTTTATGGCTAAAAGACTTAGCTTTTTATGGCTCATATTGAGTCCGTTACTTTTTGCACAATCGGCACAATCCATCATCGAAAAACATTTTGAAAACACGGGGGGCACGGCTCGCTGGGATCGATTAAACACCATATATATAAAAGGTGAAGTGATCATGGATGTGAATAATCCCGTGACGCTGAGCATAGAACATCGTCGCCCTTATTTCAAGCGTGTGTCTTTCATCATCGATGGCAAAGAAACGCTGAGCGAAGGCTATGATGGCAAAAATGCCTACACCTTTAGCCCAGAAAAAAATCAAAATGTGCCGCTTGCCAATTACACGCCAGATGCCTTTGAAACCGATATTTTGCATTATGAAAAAAAAGGATTTAAGGCAGATTTTTTAGGCAAAGAAAAAATCGACAATCAAGAAGTTTTCCATATTCGTTTGGTAAAAAATACGGTAAAAATCGATTATTGGTTTGATGCTAAAAACTATAATTTGGTGCAATCTGAAGATGATAAAGAAAAAATCATTTACAGCGATTTTAAGGTTTTTGATGGGCTAAAGTTTGCCACGCACATGCACTATGAGCCCAAAGGAGGGCACGATTATGTCATCGTTTTTAATCAAATAAAACCGAATGCCCCAATCAACGAAAAAAGATTTAAATTTTGAACAAAGAAATTTTAATAGAAATCGTTCAGACCAAAATGCCATTTGGCAAATACAAAGGCGTAACGATTGCGGATATTCCCGTGCATTATTTAGAATGGTTTAAAAGCAAAGGTTTCCCGCAAGGCAAATTGGGCATCTTGCTTTCCACCACATTGGAAATCAAATCAAACGGACTGGAAGAAATTATCTATAATCTCAAAAAATTGTACGGAAACAAGGATTAAAAACTGACTAAAATCACTTAATTTTGCATTTTTATATTTCGATTAATTTATGAAGTTATAAAAATTCTTTATCTATAATTATTCTATATATAAAATAAAACAATTATTTTTGCAAGACAATTTTTAAAATTATGCTGAAAATTAACAACTTACACGCTGCCTTGGAAGATGGGCAAAGAGAAATATTAAAAGGAATCAATCTTGAGATAAATCCAGGCGAGGTACACGCCATTATGGGACCAAATGGTGCGGGAAAAAGTACGCTTTCATCTGTAATTGCAGGGAAAGAAGACTATGAAGTAACCGATGGAGATATCCTACTTGAGGGCGAAAGTTTACTTGAACTTGATCCTGCAGAGCGTGCGCAGAAAGGTATTTTTATGTCGTTCCAGTATCCTGTGGCGATTCCAGGTGTTTCGGTAACTAATTTTATCAAAACAGCAATCAACGAAACTCGCAAAGCTCAAGGCTTAGAAGAAATGCCTGCTGGCGAAATGTTGAAACAAATTAAAGAAAAATCAGCTTTATTAAATATAGACCAATCATTCTTATCTCGCTCGCTCAACGAGGGATTCTCTGGAGGGGAGAAAAAAAGAAACGAGATTTTCCAAATGATGATGCTTAATCCAAAACTTGCAATCCTAGACGAAACCGATTCTGGGCTAGATATCGATGCCCTTAAAATCGTAGCAGAAGGGGTAAACAAGTTTAAGAATAAAGACAACGGAGTGCTTATCATCACGCACTACCAGAGACTTTTGGATTACATCGTTCCAGATTTTGTGCATGTACTTGCTGATGGTAAAATCATCAAAACTGGCGACAAAAACTTGGCTCTTGAACTAGAAGAAAAAGGCTACGATTGGCTTAAATAATTTAAAGCAGAAAATATAATTATGTCTAAATTTTTAGAAGAAATAAAATCTCATTTTGAATCCTACCCCACTCCAAGCGAACGCCAAACACAGGCGTTTGAGGAGTTTGTGCAAGAAGGATTCCCTACAACCAAAAACGAGGAATGGCGATTTACTAATTTAAAACCTGTCATCTCTCAGGAATATAATTTAAAATTAAACGAAGAAGCGTTGAACCTTAGCGATATTGAACAACACTTCATTCCTGAGCTTGATAGCTACAAAATTGTATTTGTAAACGGTTTTTTTGCCGAAAATTTATCCAACATCGGTAGCGAAATTGAGTTTTTGCCTGTAACTGCGGCAAAAGAAAACGTCATTTATCAAAAATATTTAAATACCGTAGTTAAGCATGAAAATTCACTTGAATCTCTGAATACTGCTTTGGCTACCAATGGATACTATATTCACATCAAGCACAATCAAAAAGTAGAAAAACCGATTGAAATCGTGTTTTTCACCAATGAGGCACAAGCAAGCTTCGTTCAGCCAAAAAATTTGATTGTAGCGGGAGACCATGCAACCCTAGATGTGATTGAATCTCATGTAAGTTTAAACAACGAGCCACATTTCACCAATGCGGTAACCGAAATTGTGGTGGGCGAAAATACTCAGATCAATTTCTACAAAACCCAAAACGATACCGAGCATACAGCACTCATAGACCAAGTATTTGCCGAGCAAAAACAGGGAAGTGTGGTGAGTATTGACACTTTATCTTTGGGCGGAAAATTCACTAGAAATGGTTTAAATTTCAAACAATTGGGCGAAAATTGCAATTCCCTAATGCAAGCTGTGAGCTTGGGCGAAGGCGAACAATTAATCGACCACCATACACTTGTGGAGCACACTGCTGCCAATTGCGAAAGCCATGAATTATACCGCACCATATTAGATGGAAAGTCGAAAGGGGTATTCAACGGGAAAATCATTGTGGATCCAGAGGCACAAAAAATTGATGCGTTCCAGCAAAACAACAACATTTTGCTTACGGACGATGCCAGCATCAACACCAAACCGCAATTAGAAATCTTTGCCGATGATGTAAAATGCTCGCACGGGTGCACCGTGGGGCAGCTCGACAAAGATGCGCTATTCTATATGCAACAACGCGGTATCCCGACCAAAGAAGCACAAGCATTTTTGTTATACGCTTTCTCGGCAGATGTACTTTCAAGTATCGAAGTTGAACCGCTTAAAAAATATTGGACTAAACTTTTGGCTTCAAAACTAAAAGTTGAACTTGATTTTTAGCATTTTTATTTGAATTTGAATTCACTGAACCGAAGAAAAATCAATTTTCTTCGGTTTTTTTATTCATTTTTACAATTTAAAATTTTTATTTTTGCTTTTCAACTAAATTTAGCTCAATGACCATAGAAAATATAAAATCTCAATTTCCTATTTTAAGTCAAAAAGTAAACGGCAAACCGCTCGTGTACCTTGACAACGGCGCAACTGTGCAAAAACCCAAAATGGTGTTAGACGAAATGTATCGCTACTACACCACGCTCAACGCCAATGTGCACCGAGGAATCCACACGCTGAGCCAAGAGGCAACCATAGAAATGGAAAATAGCCGCGAGAAAATGCGTGCTTTTATCAATGCTAAAAAAGCTAGCGAAATCAATTTTACTTCTGGCACCACGGATTCCATTAATTTGGTGGCATATGCACTCAAAAACATTATTAAAAAAGGCGACGAAATCATTATTTCTGAAATAGACCACCACTCTAACATCGTTCCGTGGCAAATGCTTGCCGAGTGGACGGGCGCAACTACACGATACATTCCTTTGCTTGAAAACGGAAGTTTGGATTTAGAAGAGTATGAAAAACTTTTAAATACTAAAACAAAACTCGTGGCTTTTAATCATGTTTCAAATGCATTGGGAACAGTGAACCCTGCTAAAGAAATGATTGAAAAAGCACACGCTGTGGGGGCTTGGGTTTTGGTAGATGGGGCGCAATCAGCACCACATTTAAAGATTGATGTTCAAGATTTAAATGCTGATTTTTATGCCTTTTCTGGACACAAAATGTATGCACCTACGGGAACAGGAATTTTGTACGGGAAAGAGGAAATCCTAGAGCAACTTTCGCCCTATCGTGGTGGTGGCGAAATGATTGAAAGCGTGTGCATGGATAAATCTACCTACGCAGGATTACCCTTTAAATACGAAGCGGGAACGCCTAATATTTGCGGCAATATCGTCATTGCTAAAGCAGCGGAATTTATCGAAAACATTGGGCATGAAGCCATCACTCAGCTCGAGCAAAAATTGATTAACCAAACACTCAACGGGCTAGAAAATATACCCGAAATCCGAATTTTTGGAGAGGGCATTGAACGCTCAGGGGCGGTTTCGTTTTTGATGGACTTGCCAGGGGTGCATGCATCTGATGTGGGCATGATTTTAGACAAACTAGGCATTGCCGTGCGCACGGGGCACCATTGTTGCCAACCTTTGATGAATAAATTCAATATTAGTGGCACCATTCGTGCAAGTTTTGCCGTGTATAACACCGAAGACGATGTCAATCAATTGCTCAACGGGCTGGAGCTGGCTAAAAATATGCTTGGTTAAAGTTTTCAAAAATATTTTTTTTAGTTTTTTCAAATAAAAAACCATGTTTTTAAACGATTTTTAAGAAATCAGTAATAAAAATCAATTATTTTAAATAAAGAAAAAGGAATTCAGTTTTGGATTCCTTTTTTCTTGGCTTTAATTTAGCTTTATTAAAAACTTTAAACATTCATTTATTTTTTTATTTATACATTTGCAAGCTAAACTTTTACGATATGAAAATAAGATTTTTTTTATGCCTTTTACTAGCCGTGAGCGTTGCTTTTGGGCAAAAAAAACCAGTAAAAAAAGAAAATGATAAAAAGAAAAAGAAAGACAGTATTTCGTCTTATGATAAAATCGTGAAAGACGCTGTCTTAAAAAAAGGACTTTTTACTTTAATCGAAAAAGATGATAATTTGTATTTCGAAATTCCCGATTCTTTGATGGGAAAAGACATGCTGATTGTCAACAAAATATCATCGGTAGGTAGTGAGCTAAACGATGCGGGAATCAACCGCGGAATGAATTATCAAAATATCCTGCTCCGTTTCTACAAAGGTAAAAAGAATAAAAAAGTTTGGGTAAAATCTTTTGACCCTAAAATCCAAGTGGATACCGCTGATGCTATCTCTAAATCGGTAGCGGTGAACTACAACGAATCTATTTTTGAATCTTTTAAAATCGAAGCCTTTAATAAAGATTCTACAGCGGTTGTTGTAAAAGTGAATAAAGTGTTTGATGGCTCAAGTACTTCTTTCAATGATTTATTGAACAACTTAGGACTAGGAGGAAGTGTAAACAAGGATTTATCTTTTATAAGTGAAACCAAATCTTTCCCGCAAAATGTTGTGATTAAATCTGTTTTGTCGTCTAAAGTTACGGAGGGCAAAAGCAAAGTGAACATTACTATCGATGTAACATCGAACCTTGTTTTGCTCCCAGAAAAACCTATGAAAGAACGTTTTTATGACGATCGTGTGGGATTCTTCAACGAGCCAAAATGGTACTACACCGATATGCAACAGCAAGTGGATAAAAGAAAAATCATTACTCGCTGGAGATTGGAACCTAAAGACAACGAAATTAATGATTACTTAAAAGGAAAATTAGTTGAGCCTAAAAAGAAAATCGTTTACTACATCGATCCTTCTACTCCACCTCAATGGGTGCCATACATCATGCAAGGAATCTTGGACTGGAATGTGGCATTTGAGGCTGCTGGTTTTAAAAATGCTGTAGAGGCTAAATTATTAAACGAAGAAAACAAAGATGATTTTGATATTGATGATGTGAGATATTCTGTTTTAAGTTATGCCGCATCAGACAAAGCTAATGCCATGGGGCCATCTGTGGTGGATCCGCGTTCGGGAGAAATCATCGAGGCTGATGTGATTTGGTGGCACAATGTAATGACGCTTTTAAGCGACTGGATGCGCGTACAAACAGGAATCATAGATCCGCAAGTGCGTAAATTACCGTTCCCAGAGCAAGTAATGGGGAATGCAATTCGCTTTGTTTCTTCGCACGAAATAGGACACACTTTTGGGTTGATGCACAACATGGGATCATCATTTGCATATCCTGTGGATTCCTTGCGTTCGCCTTCTTTCACTTCAAAAATGGGAGGAACAGCACCATCAATCATGGATTATGCTCGATTTAACTATGTGGCACAAGAAGGAGATGGCGTAAAGCAAATTACACCAGAAATCGGAATTTATGATAAATATGCCATCGCTTGGGGATACCGCTGGACTCCGACAGAAAATCCTTTTGAGGATAAAAAAATCAACGAAACATGGATTGCAAAACATGCTGGAGATCCGCTCTATTTCTATGGGGCACAACAACCAAGCAACGATATTATAGACCCTCGCTCTCAAAGCGAAGATTTAGGAAACAATGCCATGAAAGCCAGCTCTTATGGTTTAATCAATTTGAAAAAAACCATGCCACACATCTTGGACTGGAACTTGAACAAACAAGAAAATTATACCGAAGCAGGGAAATTCTACATGACTATCATCAATCAATGGCAGGCTTATAATTTTCATGTGCTTAATAATGTGGGAGGAATCTATATCACGCCGTCTGTGTATGGCGATGGGCAAAAAACTTTTACGCCTGTGCCTTACGAAATTCAGCAAGAGGCTTTGGAATATTTGGTAAAAAACGCGATTACAATCCCGACTTGGCTGTTCAACGATGAGCAAATTTTACAAAAAGTAAAACCAATCAGAAGCACGCCAATGGGCTATCAGCAAGAATCAACTTATTCATTGGCTCGCGAAAAGCAATATTCTGTCATTTATTATTTATTTGAAAATGGTAGATTGTTAAGATTGCTCGACAACGAGTTTAATCAACCAAACTACAAGGGAATGACCGTGAAAAAAATGTTTGAATACTTGCGAGGCGAAGTTTTCCCAATGCGTGCAAAATTGGATATTTACCAACGCATGACGCAGAAAAACTATGTAGATGCCCTAATTGTAGACAACAAAAACTTGTTTGACAAAACTAATAAATACAAAATCAATTCGATTTATGCACCACTGCATATGGGTTGCGAGCATCTAGACATGCCAGAAAATCAAATTAATTTAAATTATAAATCTATGGTGCGTGTGTCTGAAGTAGCGTCGTACAAGCGTGGCGAACTTCTAGCGGTTTTGCAAAGAATTAAACGCATTAAAACCTTTGACACCGAAACCAGAAATCACTATAACGATTTAATAATCAGAATTAAAGAAGCATTAAATTTAAAATAAAAATCTATTTTTAAAAATCTATGAAAAAAATAATTTTACCTGTGGCAATTGTGTTGCCTATGGTATTGTATGCACAAAACCGCACGATAAGCGGAACCGTGAAAGACAAAGAAGGATATCCTGTAGTGGGAGCCTCTGTGTATGTGCCTAACTCGGTGGTGGGCGAAAAAGTAACCGACGGAACCATAAGCAACAATGCACTAGGCACCATAACCGATGACCACGGAAACTTTAGTCTCGAAGTACCTAAAAGTGCTAAAAAATTGACTTTTAGCTACGATGGATTCGATACCGAAACCATTGATTTAACAAGCAAAAGCGTATATCATGTAGTATTGAGAAGCGTTTTTGATGATTTAAACCTAAAAGAAGTCGTGGCTACGGGATACCAAAAAATCGAAAAAAGAAAATTGACCTCTTCTGTGGTAGATATTTCCATGGATAAAATCAATCAAAAAGGGGTTTCTAGCGTAGACCAAATGTTGCAGGGACAAGCTGCGGGAGTTTCAATCACGCCACAAACGGGCTCGCCTGGGCAACTTTCAAGCATTCAGATTCGTGGAAATTCATCGCTCAATGGTGTGAAAGATCCGCTTTGGGTGATTGATGGCGTGCCAATGGAAGGCAATGATGTTCCAAACTTGAAAGATAAAAACAACCTCGATGATTTAAGAAACTACTCAATCGCAGGACTGAACCCAGATGACATTGAGTCTATCACAATTTTAAAAGACGCTTCGGCAACATCTATCTACGGAGCGCGTGCAGCAAATGGAGTGATCAATGTGGTGACAAAGCGTGGTAAAAAAGGAAATTTAAACATCAATATTACTGCCAATACTTTCATCAACTTTATGCCAGATTTCAATCGAATCAATCTTTTAAACACTAATGAAAAAGTGGATTTTGAATTGGCTCTGGCTAAAAGAAAAGATTTAAGCTTTAGAAGTGGAAACGGCGATGTAGCAAGAATCATTTCAGCCGCCAACGAACTTGATAATTATAAAAACGGCAAGGAACTTTCTGCCGAGACTTTGGCTAAAATCAATGCTCTTAGAAATAACCAAATTGATTGGTGGAAAGAGTTGTATCGCACATCGATCAACCAGCAGTATTCTGCGTCGATTTCAGGCGGCGGAGATAGAAATAATTATTATTTCTCGCTGGGCTATTATGATGAGAAAGCTTCTTTGCAACAGGTAGGTTTTAAGCGTTTTAATTTAACTTTAAAAGATGATTTTAAAATCAATGATAAAATCAAATTAGGCGTTTCTATTTTGGGAGCTTCGATCATACAAAATAAATATTTAACCGATGCTGGCGCATTTACCAATCCTAATTATTACTCAAGAGTGGTGAATCCGTACCAATTGATTTACAATGCAGATGGAAGCTATGCCTATGACGAAAACATTAATCCGAATTTAAGAACGGACTCAGATTTTGTGAAATTCAATATTATTGAAGAGCGTGAAAATACCCAAAACACGCTGAAAACTTTGCAAATGATGTCTAACTTCGATTTGGAATACAAAATCACTAAAGGTATCACTTTCAACTCGCTTTTAGGCTTGCAAGTTGAGCGCAACCGCAGCGAAAAATACGCCAACGAAAATTCATACTACAATCGTGCTTATGTGGCAGGAACACGCTATTACGATTCCAGCACAAAAACCAATAAATACTGGTTGCCACTGGGCGGAATTTTGAAAAACAGCAGCACGGATTTCTTCAACTATATGTGGAGAAACTCACTAAACCTAGAGAAAAAAATAGGCAAAAGCGAATTGAGTGGTTTGGCAGGGATTGAAATCAGAAAGGATAAAAAGGAAATCATTAATACCAATACATTTGGTTACAATGATAGAAATTTAAACAACATTCCTGTGATTTTTAGAAATTCATCTGATGCGTTGGACGAAAATTATCGCCCTTTCAAAAATCTTGAATACGAAAATGCTTATGTTTCGTTTTTCGGGACAGCATCGTACACTTACGACAACCGCTATACCGTGTTTGGTAGTTTAAGATATGATGGCTCTAACCTATTTGGCGTAGATCCAAAGTATAAATATTTACCAATTTGGTCGGTTGCGGGGGCATGGAATGTTTCGAACGAAGCTTTCTTTGAACCTGCCAAAGAAGTAATTTCTAATTTAAGATTAAGAACTTCTTACGGTTTCCAAGGAAACATCGACAAGAGCACTTCACCATTTGTAATCGGAAACTACTCCACTGCCAGCATCACGCAAGGCAACACGGAAAATACAATCGTGGTGCTATCTCCACCAAACGACAAATTACGCTGGGAAAAAACCGAAAATTTAGGTTTTGGATTGGATTTAGGCTTGTTCAGAAACCGAGTGAATTTAGTTTTAGACTGGTATGATAGAAAAAGTACAGATCTAATCACGCTTAAAAATCTACCACAAGAAACAGGGTTTACCAGTACATCGATTAACTATGGCTCTATCACCAATCGCGGTTTTGAAATCGGGATCAATACAACCAACATTTCGACCGAAGATTTTAGATGGACAACTTCATTTAACATCAGTACCAATAAGAATGAATTAATCTCGGCGCAACCAAGCCCGAACCAGAAAAGACCTTTGGGCTTAAACAAACCAAACGACGCCATCTGGACAGTGCCATTTGCGGGACTCGACAAAAATGGATTGCCTGTGTTTGAAAAAGATGGAAAAATCGTTTCTACCAATGATTTCTTTGCTCTAGAAGATCCTTATGCAGCCTTTATGCCTGGATATTTCGTTCAATCAAATTTGAACGAAACACAGCGTTTAGCTTTATTCCAATACCAAGGCTACAACAGCCCAAAATGGTTTGGAGGATTGTCTAATAACTTTAGCTATAAAAACTTTGAATTTGGCATTTCTGGAACATTTGTGATTAAGAAAACCGTGCTGGCTCAGCCGTCGTACAACTTTACGCAAGTAGACCCTGGACAGAATTACCAAAACGAAATCCTAAACGCTTGGTCTCCAGAAAACACAAGCAGCAGCTTGCCAAGAATCATCGGTCGTGATACGCCAGAGGCAGGAAATGCCTACAACTGGTTTGGCGGTGTAGATGATATGAACACCTATTATGCGTTCCAAAATTTGGCTAAGGACTTGAGCTACTTTAGATTTACCAGCATCCGATTGGGCTACAATTTCCCTAAAGAATGGGTGAAACAAGCGGGAATTTCTAATGTAAAATTTACGGTAGAAGGGCGAAATCTTTTTGTCATCAGCAATGGGCACAAAAACTATTTTGATCCAGAAACTTATGGAAGCATCTACGCTCAACCTATTCAAAAATCGGTAACCGTTGGCTTTAATCTTCAATTTTAAAAATTAGAATTTAATCATGAAAAAACTACTTATAACATTAAGTCTTATTTCATCTTTTGCGATGATTTCGTGTGATGATTATTTAGACATTCAGCCCAAAGACCGTGTAATTCCCAGCACTTTGCAGGAATATCGCGAATTGCTCACCTCGGGCTACAATGCTTTTCCCAATGATAAAAGCAAAACCAGTGTTCGCACCGATGAATTGGAGATAAATCCTAAAGATTTTTCTGCCAATAATTACAAAGATATCTTCCTCTGGAACGATAGAGATTATGACGCAGAAACTTCAGAATTCAGCTACGATCTTTTGTACAGAAGTATTTTTTATACCAACGAGGTCATCAATCATGTAGGAAAACTGCAAAGCAACGAGGAACAAAAACAGCTCCTTGCCGAAGCGCATGCACTGCGTGCCTACACTTACTTTGAACTAGTGAATCTTTTTGCAAAACCTTATAATGCACAAAATACCGAAGAAAAAGGTGTCCCAATTGTGCTGGCAACCGATCTGGAAAAGGAAAACAGACCAGAGAGTATTGCTAAAATTTATGCTTTGATTGAAGATGATTTAGCCAAGGCCGAAAGTCTAATGCAAATTGAAAAAGCGGATGGCAAAACGCCTTATCGTTTTTCTAAAATTTCGCTCAATGCACTGATTTCTCGTGTGGCTTTATACAAAGGCGAATGGCAGAAATCTATTGATTATGCCAACAAAGTTTTGGCTAAAAATAGCAATTTGCTTGATTTAAATAAAAATGAAGATAACATTTTGCCCAACCAAGTAAGTTCGCCAGAAAACATCATGGCACTGGATTACGCCATAGATAGCAAAGTAAGACAATTGGCTTTTGTGAGCAAGGATTTGCTAAATCTTTACGACCAAAAAGATGATTTAAGATTTTCGCTTTATTATGCACCAGTAAAAGACAGCGACAAATACCAAACTGTAAAAGGCAATAATACCGATTTTAAATGCTCTTTTAGAATTGGAGAAATTATGCTCGTAAAAGCGGAAGCACTTTTGAAATTAAAGCAAGAAGGCGAAGCCAAAGAAGTTTTAAACCAATTGGCTAAAACTCGCTACAATGCTGAAGGGCTTAAAAAATTCAGTGAAAAATTAAATTCTTTAAGTGGAGAAAATCTTTGGACAGAATTTATGAACGAACGCCAACGCGAAGTAGCTTTCGAGGGCTATCGCTGGTTTGATTTACGCCGAAACGACCAAAAAGAAATCAAACATACTTACAACGATGTAGAAAGAATTTTGCAAAAGAACGATCCTCGCTATACGATTGCTTTCCCAAAAAGTGCTCGACAAGAAAATCCATTTTTGCAATAATTTTTTAAGACTTAATACCCAAAAAAAGAAACCGTTTCAAATATAATTTTGAAACGGTTTTTTATATTTAAAAATATATTAAAATCCTATTTTTTAAAATTCACTCACCATGTGCAATTGAATGCTTGGGTACTTCTGTTGCGTCATTTGAATGGTAAACGCACTATCTGCCAAGAACACCAACTGGTTATATTTATCTCTGGCAAGATACTTTTGTTTCACACGCAAGAAATCTTGGAATTCTTCTGATTTTTCGTCTTCGCATTCCACCCAGCAAGCTTTGTGGATATTGATGTTTTCGTAAGACACCTTAGCATTGTATTCGTGTTCTAGGCGGTATTCGATTACTTCAAACTGCAAAGCTCCCACGGTACCGATGATTTTACGATTGTTGTATTCAAGAGTAAAGAGCTGAGCCACCCCTTCATCCATTAGCTGGTCTATCCCTTTTTCAAACTGCTTTGCCTTCATCGGGTCGGCATTGTTTACATATCTAAAATGCTCTGGCGAGAAACTCGGAATCCCCTTAAAATTCAATTTTTCGCCCTCGGTAAGCGTATCCCCAATTCTGAAATTTCCTGTATCGTGCAATCCTACAATGTCGCCTGGGAAACTTTCATCTATAATTTCCTTTTTGTCTGCAAAAAACGCATTCGGACTACTGAATTTTAAGTTTTTGTCTTGGCGAACATGCAAATACGGCTTATTTCTCTCAAATTTGCCTGACACCACTTTAACAAATGCCAATCTGTCACGGTGTTTAGGATCCATATTGGCATGAATTTTAAACACAAAACCCGTAAATTTATCTTCATTGGGCTCCACCAAACGAGTATCGCTCTGCTTAGGCATTGGGTTTGGCGCAATATCTATAAAGGCATCAAGCAATTCTTTTACTCCAAAATTATTTAAAGCCGAACCAAAAAACACTGGCTGCAACTCGCCTTTTAAATAGGCTTCGCTATCAAAAGCAGGATACACCCCATCGATTAAATCAAGCTCTTCGCGCAAAGTTTCAGCGGCTTCTTCTCCGATGATTTCATCTAATTCTGGATTGTTGATATCTTCAAACTCAATGGCTTCGCTCACTTTTTGTTTGTTTTGAGCACTAAACAATTGAATGTTTTTCTCGTAAATGCTATAAATCCCTTGGAAACGCTCCCCCATTCCAATTGGCCAAGAAAGTGGCGTAACCGAAAGGTTTAATTTTTGCTCCACCTCATCAAGCAAATCAAAAGCATCTTTCCCTTCTCTATCTAATTTATTGATAAACACTAGCATCGGGATATTACGCATACGGCAAACCTCTACCAATTTTTCGGTTTGTTCCTCCACCCCTTTTGCCACATCTATCACGACAATCACACTATCTACTGCAGTGAGTGTACGATAAGTATCTTCGGCAAAATCCTTGTGACCAGGCGTGTCTAGAATATTGATTTTCTTATCTCTATATTCAAAAGCAAGCACCGAAGTTGCTACGGAAATACCTCTCTGGCGTTCGATTTCCATAAAATCGGAAGTGGCAGACTTTTTAATCTTGTTGGATTTTACCGCCCCCGCCTCTTGAATCGCTCCACCGAAGAGCAAAAGCTTTTCTGTAAGTGTAGTTTTTCCCGCATCTGGGTGTGAAATTATCCCAAAAGTTTTTCTTTTATTTATCTCTTTTTCAAGTAGTTTAGACATTTTAACTATAAATTTGGCGCAAAGATAAGCAATAAAGTTTATTGCCTCATTCATTTTTGGCACAAAAAATGCACTAAGTTGGGTGTGAATTGTCAAATTAAAATTAAAAATTGATGATTTGCGTTTAACTAAATTTTAAAACAATTATTAATTCAAAATTACAAGAAAGATGAAAAAATCAGTTTTAGCAATCACATTTGCGAGCCTTTTGGTATTTAGCTGTTCGAAAAAAGATAACGCAGCTGCGCAAGAAGAAAACACAACTACAACAGAACAAGTACAACAAGCTGAGGAAGCTACACCTGCAGAGGTTATCCCTTATGTATTTAAAGCTAGCGACACTGGAGACTTTGTTACTGCAGAGGTAAAAGGTGAAACTGCTACTTTAAAAGTAGGTGATGCTGAGCCAGTTGAGCTTAAAAAAGAAGGTGAAGTTTACAGCAACGATGCTTATACTTTAAGCCTAAACGGAAACGAATCAACTTTAAATAAAGTAGGAAGTGATGTAGCTTATACATTAATCAGCCCACTTTCTTACGAGTATTCTGCTGAAGGAGCTAAAGACATCAAAGCTACTTACTACAGCGAAGGAGATAAATTATTCGTGAAATTAGAGCAAGATGGTCAAACAACTGTTTTACCACAAACTCAAGCTTGGGCTAAAGGTGCTGAATACAAAGACGACACTACAACTTGGACAAACAAAGGTGATAACACTGCTGAGTATGTTCAAGGTGATACAAAAGTTGTTTACACTTCTAAATAATTTTTAAGTCCAAATAAACTTAAAGCGTTCTCGTTATGAGAACGCTTTTTTTGTTTCATAGGGAGATTCCAAATCGAGTTCGGAAGGACACTACGAAAACTTGTGACACGCATGTCACCCTGAACTTGATTCAGGGTCTCAACGATGCACAGAGAGATTCTGAATTTAATTCAGAATAACAAATATGAATAAAAATCTGATTAGAAATAGCCGAATCGGAAAATTTAAACCATAAAAAAACGAAGATGAAAATCGCTTCTCATCTTCGTTTTGTTTTTTGTGTATTGATTTAATTTATTTAATCACATCAAAACCGCAAAGTCCTTGCAATACTTCTGGAATTTGGATTCCGTCCTCGGTTTGGTAATGCTCAAGCAATGCCGCTACGATGCGTGGCAAAGCTAATGAACTTCCGTTTAAGGTGTGGCAAAGTGCAGTGCCTTTTTCGGTTTTGTATCTCAGTTTTAAACGATTGGCTTGGAAAGTTTCAAAGTTTGAAACTGAACTTACCTCCAACCATCTTTTTTGTGCCGAAGACCAAACTTCAAAATCGTAGGTAGACGCCGATGCAAATCCTGTGTCGCCACCGCAAAGGTGCAAAATTCTATAAGTTAAGCCCAATTCATCTAAAATCGATGCGACATGTTTTTTCATTTCCTCTAGAGCGGCATAAGAATTTTCTGGCTTTTCAATACGCACAATTTCTACTTTGTCAAATTGGTGCAAACGATTGAGCCCTCTCACATCTTTACCATAAGAGCCTGCCTCACGACGGAAACATGGCGTGTAACCTGTCATTAAAATCGGGAAATCTTTGTCTTCCAAAATCACATCGCGGTACACATTGGTCACAGGCACCTCAGCTGTCGGGATTAAATAAAATCCGTCAAGTGGCACTTCATACATTTGCGCTTCTTTGTCAGGCAATTGCCCTGTTCCGCGAGCCGAAGCCTCGTTTACCATAAGCGGCATTTGAAACTCCTCATAGCCTGCGGCTGTGTTTTTGTTTAAGAAATAATTGATCAAAGAACGCTGTAACACGGCACCTTTTCCACGATAAACTGGGAAACCTGCTCCCGTGATTTTAGTTCCTAATTCAAAATCGATTAAATTATATTTTTTAGCCAATTCCCAGTGTGGCAGCCCTTCTCTATCATATTCGTCGCCACTTCTGAACTCTTCCACATTCTCGTTTTCGCCTTTCCCAAATGGAACAGACTCGTGCAAAACATTCGGAATTTGGAATAATAATTCTTCCACTTTCTGTTTCGCAGCGTTTAATTGCTCTTGTAATTCTTTGGTTTTAGTTTTTAAATCCGCAGTTTTAGCTTTAAGTTCGTTGGCTTCTTGTGCCTTGCCAGATTTAAAAAGCTCGCCAATTTGCTTTGAAAGCTGGTTGGATTCCGAAAGTGCGTTATCTAATTCAAACTGAGTTTGTTTTCTTATATCATCTTGTTCAATAATTTGGTCTAAAAAGCTTAAATCTTCGATATTTCTTTTTTTAAGACCTTCCTCAATACGAGCGCGTTGCTCTCTAATCTCGTTTACAAGTAGCATAATATTCTTGAATTTTCAACAAAAATAATTATTTAAAACGAATTTATAAAAATAAAAAACTTAGATTTTAGCTTTTGGTTAATTTACCATGAATTGAAATTAAAACTTAGTGTTAAAAATACATTTTTTAATCATTTTTAAAAGCCTGCCAAAAATCATATCAAAAATGGGATTTTCTGCGGTTTTATGCGTTATTTCGGATTGAGATAATAATTTTTTTTCATTAAATTTGTGTATTTTAAGGTTTAAAAAAATATGAAATTTTATAAAACATTTGGGGCAATGATTCTGTGCTTATTTCTAGGCACGGCAATGGCTCAATTTCACATTATTCCAAAACCCGTGGAACTGCACAAAGGCGAGGGCTCGTTTTTGATTACAGAAAAAACACGCATAAACTACCCGAAAGATGCTGATACTCAAAAATTGGTTCAATATTTTAAAAATAAAATGGTGGAAATTTCGGGCTACCATTTAAAAGATGCTAAATCTCCTAGTAAAAATGTAATCGTTTTTAGCCAAACTGCTCCTACTTCACTCGGCAAAGAGGGCTATGAACTTGAAATTAATCCCGAAAAAATTACCATAAAATACAATAGCCGTGAGGGGGCTTTTTATGGTGTGCAAACGCTTTTGCAAATGCTCCCAATGGTGCGAAACAATGCCCCGCTAATTGTGCAAAGTGTACAAATAAAAGATTACCCAAGGTATAAATGGCGTGGTATGATGCTCGATGTGAGTCGTCATTTTTATTCGGTCGAAGCCATTAAACAAACGCTTGATATGTTGGCTTTTTATAAAGTAAATACTTTCCAATGGCACTTGTGCGACAACGAGGGCTGGCGTTTGGAAATAAAAAAATATCCTAAGCTTACAGAGATTGGTGCTTGGCGTATGGAAATCCCTAAAGCTCGAATTTACCAAAAAGATACGGTGCCTACGGGCGAAAAATATCTCTATGGCGGCTACTACACACAAGAGCAAGCCAAGGATATTGTGGCGTATGCCAAGGAACGCAACATTACCGTGATTCCTGAAATCGAAATGCCAGGACACAGCGGAGCAGCTTTGGCGGCTTATCCACAATTTAGCTGTAATGGAAAAGCTCAGAAAACGCCAAATTCCATTTTACATCATACCGATGAATACAGAGATTCGTTTAATTTAGAGTATTGTGCGGGGAAAGATGAAACTTTCACTTTTTTAGAAAATATTTTAAAAGAAGTTATGGAAATTTTCCCGTCGGAATACATTCATATCGGGGGCGATGAGGTGGATAAAAAACATTGGGAAACTTGTACGCTTTGCCAAGCTCGAATGAAAAAGGAAAATTTAAAAGACACACACGAGCTACAAAGTTATTTCGTTAAAAGAATAGAGAAATTCTTAACCAAACACCACCGAAAACTCCTCGGCTGGGACGAAATCTTGGAGGGTGGACTAGCCCCATCGGCTACGGTGATGAGCTGGCGCGGAGAAAAGGGCGGAATCGCTGCAGCAAAAATGGGACACGATGTGGTGATGTCTCCAAGTAATCCGTTGTATTTCATAAGACACCAAGATCGCAGCGAGATTGGCAAATATTGGGCTCCTAAATATTCGATCAATACGCTCGAGGCGGTGTATGCTTATAATCCGTCTTCGGATAAATTATCACCTGAACAACAGAAATATGTTCTAGGCACTCAGTTTGCCGTGTGGACGGAGTTTATGTCCTCTGTCTTGCACTACGAATACATGATTTATCCACGCATGCAAGCCTTTGCAGAAATGGCTTGGACGCCACTCGAAAATAAGAATTTTGATGATTTTGTAAAAAGATTAAATGAATATCATTTCGACGAATGGAAACTTAAAGGAATTAATTTTTATCCTAAATATTACGACAAAACGGCCTACTAAATTTTAATTAAAATAAAAATTCAACATATATGAAAAAAATGCTTATTGGGTTGGGTTTTCTCTGTGCAATGTCTATGCAGGCACAGCAAGCACAGAAACCATATTTAGACCCGTATTACGAAAATCCTGCGATGCAGGAAGAAAATCGTTTGCCTATGCGAGCCACCTACTTCCCTTATGAATCGGTGGAACTTGCAAAGAAAAACGACCCGTCTGCATCTTCAAGATTTTTAGACTTGAATGGGACTTGGAAATTTAAATGGGTAAAAGACCGCAAACAATTGCCCAAAGATTTCTATGCCACTAAGTTTAATGATGCTAAATGGGACAATTTTAAAGTTCCTGCCACTTGGGAATTTAATGGATACGGAACGCCAATTTATGTAAACGAAAGTTTCGAATTTGCGATGAAAAATCCGCAACCACCTAACATTCCAGACACAGTGGATCAGCCCGCAGCTGCATATCGTAGAGTAATTGAAATACCTAATAATTGGGACGGAAGCGAAATCTTTATTCATCTAGGAGCTGTAAAATCAGCGTTTAAACTTTATGTAAATGGTAAATATGTAGGATTTGGCAAGGATAGCAAACTTCCATCAGAATTTAATATTACCAAATATGTTAAACCTGGCAAAAACCTCATAGCACTAGAAGTGCACCGCTGGAGCGATGCAAGTTTCCTAGAAGCTCAAGATATGTGGAGACTCTCTGGAATCACGAGAGATTGCTACCTCTATGCCAGACCAAAAATGCATTTTTATGATTACGAAGCAATTTCTCAATTAGTGAATCATTACAAAGATGGAGAAATGCGCCTTCGTGTTCAGGCATTTAATAATACTGATGAAAACCAAGAAAAAAGCACCATCGAAGCGAATTTGTACGACGACCAAGGCAAAAAAGTTTGGACAGGCAAGCAAGCTTTATCTAGACTAAAAATGCCTCACGGAAAAACTGAAAATCAATTTTTAGCTAATATTCCAAATGCTAAGCCTTGGACAGCAGAAACTCCAAATCTTTATACCCTAGAATTAATTTTAAGAGATAAAGACGGAAAATTGCAAGAAGTAATTCGTCGTCCTACGGGATTTAGAACTGTGGAAATCAAAGGTCCTCTGTTTTTAATCAACGGAGTCCCTGTAAAAATCAAAGGGGTAAACCGCCACGATGCTAATTCTAAAACAGGACAAATTATCTCTAGAGAGGATATGGAAAAAGATGTTAAGATGATGAAAGAGCTTAACATGAATGCCGTGCGTACTTCGCACTACCCGAACGATCCTTATTTCTATGATTTATGCGACAAATATGGGCTTTATGTAATGGATGAAGCCAATGTGGAAAACCACGGAATGTTCTACAGCGCAGACAAAACTTTGGCAAACAAACCAGAGTGGGAAAAAGCGCATGTAATGCGCATCACTCGCATGGAACAACGCGACAAAAACCACCCGAGTATCTTTGCTTGGAGTATGGGGAACGAATCGGGTAATGGTTGGAATTTCTACCAAGGTTACAAAGCCTTGAAAGGTCTAGACCCATCTCGCCCTATTCATTACGAAATCGCAGCAAGAGATTGGAACATCGACATGGAATCTCGCATGTATCGTGATCCTCAATTCTTAATTGATTATGTAAATAGCAATCCTACAAAGCCATTCATTCAATGCGAATACTCTCACGCAATGGGCAATAGCTTGGGCGGACACCAAGAGTATTGGGATTTGTATGAAAAATACCCTTCGCTTATGGGTGGATTTATCTGGGACTGGATGGATCAAGGAGTTGAGAAAAAAGTAAACGGAAAAACAATTTATGGCTACGGCGGAGACTGGGGCGATAAGAACACTCCAAGCGACAACAATTTCTTGAACAATGGTGTCATAGGACCCAACCACACTTTGCACCCACATGCATACGAAGTGCGCCGCGTTCAGCAATTTATCGGATTTACCTACAGAAATGGTATCGTAAATGTGAAAAACAAGTATTTCTTTAAATCTTTGGATAATTTCATCATTCATTGGCAATTATTAAAAGATGGAAAAGTAGTAAACGAAGGCGATTTTGAACCAACTGGTATCGCTGCACAAAAAAGCAAAAACTATAAATTACCATTCACCGCAGGAAACGACGGCGAATACATTTTGCAACTTACCGCTTACACCAAAGCTAAAGAAGGAATCTTAGACGCACACACTCCACTTGCCTTTGGAGAATTTGTACTATCTCAATATCGTAGACAGGCCTACACGCCACAGCAAGCCACCATCAATGTAGATGAAAATGCACAAAACATCAGCATAAGCGATGCTAATTTCTCTGCTACTATTTCTAAGACTAAAGGTAGATTAGAAAACTACACCGTAGATGGAAAAGTAATTTTCGAGCAAGGTCCTTATGCTAATTTCTGGCGTCCTGGAACTGATAACGACTTTGGAGCTAGATTGCCTAAGAATTACAAAATTTTAAAAGATGCAGACCAAAATGGCGAAGTGGAAAGCGTAAGCTACAAAGCCCTAAACACAGGAGAAATCCAAGTGATTATCGCGAAAAAATTAGTAGACAAAACTATCCAATTCACACAAACACTCACTTTTGACGCGGCAGGAAGTATTTTGATAGACAATAAATACACGCCGCTAAAAAATGATGACAAAGCCATAAGCTTTAAAATTGGAACACACATGATTTTGCCTATCGATTTCACTAATATTGAATGGTATGGTCGTGGTCCATGGGAAAGCTACCAAGACAGAAAACAATCAGCTATGGTAGGCTTATACAAAGGAGCCATCAAAGACCAATACCACCCATACATTCGTCCGCAAGAATCTGGTAACAAATCAGATGTGCGCTATGCCAAAATCACTAGAAACGACGGCAGCGGATTCACCATCGAGCCACAAAGCGTTTTCTTAAACATCAATGCATTGCCATATGCTCCAGAACAATTATATCCTGGGGAAGAAAAAGGGCAAACGCATTCAGGCGAATTGGAGTATGATAAAAATGTGCATCTTGATATCGACCTTAACCAATTAGGTTTAGGCGGAATCAATAGCTGGGGATCATTACCACTAGAGAAGTACAGAGTTTATCTCTACAAACCATACGAATACTCATACCGAATAATTCCATTTAATCAATAATAATTGAGTTTTTTTTTAAAATCCCAAATTCATATGAATTTGGGATTTTTTTTATATCTTTATGAGAAATATTAAAAGTATGTTACGAATAAATTACAAAGGTAAAGATTATAGCCTTGAAGAATTAAATGAACTTGAAAATGAATATTTAAAAAGTTTAAAATATTTAGAACATAGAAAAGGCGATATAGGCGCTTATATTTTTGGCAAAGAAGATAAAGAAGCTAAGACAATCTTTATAATTTACAAAAAATATAAAACCTTAATAGACTTAATTTACTTCGCTCGTTTCTCTGCATTTATGGCTTTTGTCAAATTACACAAATCGCCGATTAATTGGAGAGATGGATACAGGGGACAAATCTTTATTAGAAGCAATTATCTCATGAATTCAATTATACAATACCAAAGTGTCAGAGATTTATTTTTACAGATACTTTGGTTTTATTTGAAAAAAGAAAGTCTAGAGATAAACTCTAAAAGTGATTACGACGAAGAGATGAAAAAAATAGAGAAAAAAGGTTTAAGAAACTTTTAAAAACGAAGAAAAATGACAAAGTACTTACAATCTTTAAAAAATTGTATGAAGGTGAAAATAAAGATGAATTTAAAGATAAAAAAGGAATAAATGACTACAATTCAGAAATGGCCAATAAACTAAAACATAGAGGTATTGTTCTTTTTAAAGGATTGAGAGATGATGAGGATTTTGAAATATCCTTTTCCCCTGAAAAAAATTTAACTAGTAAAACCCGTAGTGCATTATCGAATGAGGTTAATTTTTAAATTGTTAATGTTACTATGAAAGACAAATTTATTGAGATATTGAATAGTAGTCAAGGAGGTAATTTTTGCCAATATTCTTGTTTTGAATCCTTCAAAAGATTTGGCATAATTACGCCGTATCATAAATTGGTCACACAACTGCGAGAATAAAGTTTCTATACGTTTTCTACACTTTCTGAATGGATAGAACTGAGGTTTGTAATCTTTTTGATTTTTTCTTTTAGGGGTTTCTAACTGGATTTTTACCTCATTGAACAAGTCAAGCTGAACCGTTTGAGAAAGATAGCCCCTGTCTCCAAGTAACACGCAATCAGAAATTTGAAGTTTTATGTCTTTCAAATAATGAATGTCGTGAACGGAGGCGGGAGATAAGTCAAAACTTTGGAACACACCAGCAATAGAACAGATCGCATGTAGCTTGTAACCATAAAAGTGTAGATTTTGAGAAGCACAAAAACCTTTATTTGGCATTGAAAAGCTATTTTCTTTACAGATTTTGCTTCTGGAAGAGCGGGATAATTTACACACTTCTAAAGGCATGCTGTCCACCAAGAAATAGTTTTCAAAATCATTGAACTTTTTCACCATTTTGCACCTAATTTCTTCAAGAAAAGGGAAGAGTTTTCGTTTTCTTCTGTTGTAAACACTCCTTTCAATTTTAGATTCAATAGCCCAACCTTTTATCTCTCTAAAAAGCTGGTACTCAGAATCGATAGATTTAAATTCTGCTAAAATAATTAAGCTTATCAGCTCTATATCAGATAATTTTGGTTTCACTGGTTTAAAATAGAAATTTTCAGTTCCTGAAAATTCTATTAGTTTATTCAAAATAAAATTGTAACTTGCCTCTAGGTTGCTCATAATTGTATTTGATTGGTAACCAATGCAATTTACTTTTCTTTAGGCTCATGGGCAACCTTTTTTATAATGCACTACGGGTTAGTAAAGATTTGGACTACGAAGAGATTGATATCGACGATTATTGTATTAAATATATTCCAGAACTGAATAATAAATTAATAAACTTAGCTGAAGAGCTTTGGGACATTTTAAATATAGACTCAAACCTTAAAAAACCTTTATAATTGCATTTTACTACGATTAAAACCATTAATTATCTAAAGTTTCACAGCACAAAAAGAACAATCATTCATTTAAAATTCGTACCTTAGCTTTTTAATTACAAAAACTCATTTTTGTGGAAACAAAAAAGATTTATAACAATATACTTGAACTCATCGGGAACACCCCCATGGTGCGCCTCAATCGCATTACGCAATCGGTTCCTGGCGAAGTCTTTGCAAAGCTTGAAATGTTCAATCCAGGACATTCTGCCAAAGACCGAATCGCAAAATACATTATAGAAGATGCCGAAGAAAAAGGCTTGCTAAAGCCCGGTGCCACGATTGTAGAAACTACCTCTGGCAACACGGGCTTTGCTATTGCTATGAATGCCATTGTAAAAGGCTACAAATGTATCGTAGCCGTGAGCGATAAAACCAAGGAAGACAAAATTGCATTTCTCAAAGCATTGGGTGCAGAAGTGCATATGTGCCCTGCCAATGTTCCTGCCGACGACCCTCGCTCCTATTACGAAACGGCAAGACGCATCGCCGAAGAAACTCCAAATTCTATTTACATCAATCAATACTTTAATCCCAAAAATATCGAAGCCCATTACCACTCTACGGGCAAGGAGATTTGGGAACAAACAGAGGGCAAAATCACACATTTATTTGCTTGCTCTGGCACTGGCGGAACCATTTCAGGAATTGCTAGATATTTAAAGGAACAAAATCCAAACATCAAAATCATCGGTGTAGATGCCGATGGCTCTGTGATTAAACATTATCACGAAACGGGAGAATTAGATAAAAGTTTAATTCATTCTTACCAAATCGAGGGCTTGGGCAAAAACTTAATCCCTGGTGCCACCGATTTTTCGGTAATTGATGAATATGTAAAAGTAAACGATGAGCAAAGTGCCTACCGCACACGCGAATTGGCTCTGCAAGAAGGAATCATGGGCGGCTATACGAGCGGTGCCGTTTTGCAAGGATTATTGCAATACAAGGATAATTTACCAGCCGATGCCGTGAGCGTTGTGGTATTCCCAGACCATGGCTCTCGCTACATGAACAAAGTGTACAGCGACGATTGGATGGCGCAACAAGGCTTTAACATCGATAAAAAATAAAAAATTATGAGATATGCAGTAGTTACTGGCGTTTCCTCTGGAATAGGAAAAGCCATTTGCGAAAAGTTTTTAGCCAAAGGCTTGTATGTCTTCGGGAGCGTTCGCAAAAAAGAAGATGCCAAATATTTCGAAGAAAAATACCCAAATACTTTTCACACGCTAGTTTTTGATACAACAGATTATCCTGCAGTGGACAAAGCCGTGGAAGAAATCCACAAAGTGGTGGGCAAAAAAGGCTTGAGCGTACTAGTAAACAACGCAGGAGTTGCCAAATATGGACCTATTCAGCATGTGCCGATTGAAGAATTAAGACAACAATACGAGGTAAATGTCTTTGCCCCCGTATATCTTACACAAAAACTATTGTGGCTACTCGGTGCCTCAAAAGAAGCCAAATGGCAAGGAAAAGTCATTCAAATTAGCTCTACCGCTGGCGTGATGACACGCCCCATGCTAGGACCTTATTCATCGTCTAAACACGCCATAGAAGCCATCTACGATGCACTCAGAAGAGAGCTTATGATTTACGGCGTAGAGGTGGTTTTAATTGAGCCAGGACCAATCAAAACTGAAATTTGGGGCAAAGCCAAATCAGGCGGAAATCCGTATAAAGACACCGATTATGGTGAAATCTTTGCACAATTAGACAAGGCGGTAGACGAAATAGAGAAAATCGGCTTGCCCGTGGAAGCTGTTGCCGACAAAGCGTGGGAAGCTTTTGTAGCTAAAAAACCTAAAGCACGCTATGTCGTGGCTCCAAAAAAATTAATGTTTAAAGCTGCGATGTACCTCATTCCAGATCGCATGCTCGACAAGATTTTCTACAAAGATTTAAAAAAACTTACACAAGAATCATAAAAATAAAATTAAATACGAATTATGGATATTTTTGAAAGAATAAAAGAAAACAGAGGTCCGTTAGGACAATTTGCAGACTATGGCGAAGGTTATTTCATCTTCCCAAAACTTGAAGGGGAACTTGGCCCAAGAATGAAATTCCAAGGCAAAGAAGTAATTTGCTGGAGTTTAAACAACTATTTGGGACTTGCCAATCACCCAGAAATCAGAAAAACTGATGCCGAAGCGGCTGCACAATACGGGCTTGCATACCCTATGGGAGCGCGTGCCATGTCTGGACAGACTGATAAACACGAAGAGCTAGAACAGCGTTTGGCTAAATTCGTTCAGAAAGAAGCTGCTTATTTATTAAACTTCGGATACCAAGGAATGCTTTCAATCATCGACGCATTACTTAGCCCAAAAGATGTTGTGGTGTATGATAGCGATTCGCACGCTTGTATCGTAGACGGTGTTCGCCTACACATGGGTAAGAGATTTACTTACCAACACAACGATGCCGAAAGTTTAGAAAAAATGCTAGGTCGTGCCGAAAAAATCACCGAAAAAACAGGAGGCGGAATCCTTGTTATCACAGAAGGAGTTTTCGGAATGCGCGGACAGCAAGGAAACTTAAAAGAAGTGGTAGCACTTAAGAAAAAATACAATTTCAGACTTTTGGTAGACGACGCACACGGATTCGGTACTTTGGGCAAAACTGGTGCTGGTGCCGGCGAAGAGCAAGGCGTGCAAGATGAAATTGATGTGTACTTCTCTACTTTTGCTAAATCTATGGCAAGTGTTGGTGCATTCGTAGCAGGCGAAAAACAAATGATTGAGTACCTAAAATACAACATGCGTTCTCAAATCTTTGCTAAATCTTTGCCAATGCCACTCGTAGTAGGTGCATTGAAAAGACTTGACATGCTACAAACCATGCCAGAATTAAAAGATAAACTCTGGGAAAACACCAATAAATTACAAAACGGATTGCGCGAAGCTGGTTTCAATTTAGGAAATACCTCAACCTGCGTTACGCCAGTATTCTTAGAAGGATCCACCGTAGAAGGAACTTTATTGGTAAAAGACTTGCGCGAAAACTTTGGAATCTTCACAAGTATCGTGGTATATCCTGTAATTCCAAAAGGAATGATTCTATTGCGTTTGATCCCAACTGCAGCACACACCGATGCCGAAATCAAAGAAACAATCGAAGCCTTCAAAGCTATTCGCGAAAAATTGACTTCTGGCGTTTATGCTAAAATGGAAGACGAAATGAATTTAGATTACCAACAATACTAAAATTCGTTTTTAATCATAATAAAAAAACTCCGCTTAGCGATAAGCGGAGTTTTTTTATGAATTCCTAATCAAGTTCGGAATGACACAATGGTCTTAAAATCAAATTCGCAATGACTCCACGCACAATTTCCTCACGCGTGTCACCCTGAACTTGTTTCAGGGTCTAGCGCACTAAGATTCTGAATTAATTTCAAAATAACAAATATGAATAAAAATCTATAGTTTGGAATGACAAAAATAGATCACCCTATTTATCTTAAGCGTTTTCTTGAAGTTTTTTTAATGCTATTTCTGTTGATATTACACAAATAATTAGCCCTATTATATAACTTAGTAATGTTACTAGTAACAAATATGAATTTTCAATATTGGCATCAACGCCCAAAAGTATCATTGTTATTTGCAACAACATGATTATAAATGAAATCTGCAACAATCTTTTTGCGGAATACCTTTGTGCAAAATCCCAAGATCTTTGGTCTTTAAAAGATTTTAGGGTTCTGTAACCATACAATGAATTCATTTTTTTGGGCGGAAAGAAATAAAAAACAACTGGCAATAACATCAAAATCAAATCAATTAATAAAAGTTCAATAACTCCAGATTCCATGAAAAATAATTTTGACTAAAAATAAATAAAAAATTTAAAATTCTGCTATTTTTCAATCACAAAAAAAGCGCGAAAAAGTTTCGCGCTTGCTGTTTTTATTTCAAAAAATATTAAAGTTCGTTACATTTATTAAAGAAATCTATAGCTTCTAAATCTTTTAATAAAGCGGCTTCTTCCTCGGCTGTAACATTTCTAAACGGCACTCTGTTTTCGCCTAAATCTAAGCCCATCAATTTCATGATGCGTTTTCCTCCTACGATGTTTCCTCGGTATTTTACAATCACATTGATGACTTCTTGATTATAATTTTGCAAAATTCGGGCTTTTTCTAAGTTTCCTTTTTGCCATGCCTCCATTACGCCCACAAGCACATTGCCCACATAGTTGGCAGTGCCACTAATGCCGCCTTGGGTTTTGCTCATTGCCAAACTCGCCAAAAGTGTTTCGTCTTGCCCATGGAGCATATCATATTTCCCGTTTTGCACAAATTTACATTGGTTAAACTCGTACATATTTTCGTAGGTATATTTAATGCCCGCAAGGCTTGGTAACTTTTGGTCGGCTTTTTCCAAAAATTCTACCATAGACAGATACGCCCCATTGAACACTGGAATGTGGTAATAGTAGAATGGCAAATCGGGTGCTCCTTCTGTAATTTTTTGGCAATAGGCAATCAACTCTTCTACTCGCCCAATTTTTGGAAACGGCGGAGCCATAGAGCCTATCCCAAACACGCCTAGGGCTTGGGCATGCTCAGCCATTTTTTTGCTATCTTTCACGCAAGTGCTCCCTACATGCACAATGATTTTAAAATCAGCTGGCACAGACGCTTTCCATTTTTCGGCTAGTTGAATGCGCTCCTCGGTAGTGAGCATATAGCCCTCTCCCGACGAACCGTTGATAAAAACGCCTTTTAGCCCATTTTTTCTGAGCATTTCGGCATATTGCGGAATGATGTCATAATTCACCTCGCCAGCTTTGTCAAACGGCGTAAAGGGTGCAACGATGAGTCCTTGTATTTTTTCCATATTTTTTTATTTTTTGGGTTGATTTCCCAGTATAAATTCTATTTTTTTTGCAGATTTCAATTCTTTATCGGTGATGAAGTAAGAATTATGTTTCTTACCATCTATTTTAATTTGCTGAATGTAAATGTTCTCTGGGCTTGCATTGGAGATGATTTCCACCGCATCGTTTCCAAAGAATTTTGGATTTAAGCGTAATTTAATTTTAGTAAACTTAGGTGCCGTAAGTGCATAATTAGCAACGGCTGGTTCGGTAGGATAAAAGCCCATCATGCTCATCATCGCCCAAGCAGACATTACGCCCGTGTCGTCGTTGCCAGGGAGCCCTGCAGGTTGTGTTGTAAAATATTTGTTCAATAAATCGTTTACACGCATTTGGGTTTTCCACTCGCTACCTTTGATGTAATTGTATAGATAAGGATAAGCGATATCTGGCTCGTTTGCCATATCGAATTGTCCTTTTTCGAACACGGCATCTAGATTTTTCACGAAATTTTTGTTTCCGCCCATTAGTTTTATTAAACCACGAATATCTTGCGGAACCATAAATGTGTATTGATAGGCGTTTCCTTCGATGTAGCCCTCGTTGGCTTCAAAATTGGCTCCTTTTTCTGGATTAAAGTCTTTTAGCCATTCGCCATTTCTGTATTTTGGTACTAGAAGACTCCATTTTTTGTCATATAATTTTCGGTAAGTTTTAGATTGAGTATCAAATTTCTTTTGATTTTCTTTATCTCCCATCACTTTCGCAAATTGAGAAATTGCAAAATCCGCAATATTATATTCCTGAGTAGTGGAAACAGGACCAGGCACACCTGAATTTAAACTCACATAGCCATATGTCCAGTAATCATCAATCCCTGGGCGTAGCGGATTGTCTTTCATTTGCGTTGCACCTTTTAGCATGGCTTCGTAAGCTTTTTTCTTGTCAAAACCTGTGATGCCACGCATGTAGGTATCTGCCAAAACAACGGTGGCAGGATCGCCTACCATGGTAAAGGTTTCGGTGTTGTTTAATTCCCATTTTGGCAACCAACCTGTTTCGTCGTAAATATCGAGCATTGTATTTACCATATCCAACTGGTCTTGTGGATATAACAGCGACAATAAGCTATGATAATTGCGGTAGGTATCCCACAACGAAAATACGGTATATCGCTGGTGATTGGTTTTCTTTATGCCCACGCGTTTGTGTAAAGGAAATTCGCCATTGATGTCGTTTAAAATATTGGGATGAATCAATGCGTGGTATAGTCCTGTATAAAATATTTTTTTCTGGTCTAAAGTTCCGCCCTCTACCTCAGCGACTGAGAGTTTATCTTCCCAAGCGTTTTGAGTTTGCGCCACCACTTGGTTAAAGTCTTTTTGCCCGATTTCTTTCATCAAGTTTTCTTTAGCATTTTCAATACTTACATACGAAACGCCAATCTTTAATTCAAGTTGTGTCGGTTTTTTAAAATTATAACTAAAAAAACCGCCGATGCTATCGCCTATGACTTCATTAGTGAACGAAGGTTTTAGCAAAGTTTGTCCGTTATAGGTCATCCATTGCGCTTCTACGCCTTGGTAGTTATCTGCCACTTTGTACGAACCAAATTCCTCGGCAGGAATCGAAACTTTGCCATAAAAATACACGGGATATGCCCCTTCTGCATTATTGTAGCAAAACGAGCCCACCATACGCATTCCTTGAAATTCCTGATTATTATTCATTTTGATCACCGCTCCTTGCTCATTGGTTAAGCCCAAACCAAGATTGATGATTAAATTGGCTTGCCCTGCGGGGAAAGTATAGCGAGTAATGCCCGCTCTTGTATCGGCAGTGGCTTCTGCCTTAATGTTATATTTATCCAATGTCAAAGCATAGTAGCCTGGTTTTGCTTTTTCGTCGTGGTAAGTGCTACCATATTTTAAGTGATTTAGTTCTAAATCTCCCATGGTGGGCATAGCGATGATTACGCCCAAATCTGGACAGCCTACACCGCTCAAATTCACATGCGTGAAACCTGTGAAAAATGTATTTTCGTGCACATATGGATTAGAAAGCCATCGGCTATCTTTTTCTAAAGGATTTTTAATGCCCGTGGTATCAAACGCCACATTAAACGGCGAAATGCTCAACATGCCACGCGGCGCAATGGCTCCAGGATTGGTAGCTCCAAAATTGGAGGTGCCAATGAACGGATCTACATAATCGATTGCTTTTTGTGCTAAAAGTAGGTTCCCAAGCAATCCAAGGGATAAAACAATTATTTTTTTCATTTATTTAAATTGAAGTTTTTTTAGTACACCAAATATGCCGAAACCATCCAATGATTTTGTTGATTTTCCTTATTGGCAGTGGCAGGTATTTTTATAGCTAAAACATGTTTTCCTTGCGATAATTGAACAGGGGCAATTTCAGGCAATACTTGCGAACCTGGGCACCAATTAGAGCGAGACAAATCCGAAGACGCCAATCGTTCTTCAATCACGCGAGTTTCTACCCCGCCCGCATCGTTGTAAAATCTTGCCGTGTCTTTCTGCACCCAAACGCCACTCGTGGGGCTAAACCTTCTGAACGAAGCACAATCATCTCTCCATGGAATAAAATCTAAAACGGGCTTGTGATCTATGCTCACGGTATTTTGTTTTTTCACAAATTCATCGCCTTTTTCATGCCCACCATGCCCCGAAGTGATGTAGTATAGTTCAGGTTGAGTTGATTTTTTCACTTTTGGAAAATCAAAAGACATCTGCAAAGTTTGTCTTGAAAAGAAATCAGGGATTTTTTGTCCATCAATGTAGTAGACTGTGCTCACAAGCGGGAGCACTTTTTTAATCGGGCGAGGTCTTCCCGAATATTCCAAACTGATGTCTACCAAATAGCCTTCTTTAGTCCAAGTATCAATCCAAACACCGACATAAAATTCGCCCATCAACAAAGATTGCAATTGCGAAATATCCTGATTCCACTCCACAAAATCTGCCCAAGTAGGCACACTCACAGGACGCCCTAATTTGGTTTTGGGGAATTTAATCGTGTCGCTAAAATGTCCTACGCCAAAAGGCGTCATAAAACGCATCAATTCCACAGGCGGATTGTAGCCTTCTGCAGGCAGCACGCCATTAAACCCCGCCTCGGGTGCAGAGCCACTTGGGAATTTGGCTTTGCCTTGCGCTATTTTTAAAATATTGTTTTGATCTTTAGGGCTTAAAACAAAAACAGAGCCCGCCTTGTCCCAAGAATCACCATTAGAACGCAATTTTACTTTGATAGAAACATCTGTTCCTTTTTTAAATACGGGTGCTTTTACTTTTTTAATTAAAAGCCGACCACTTTGCAAACGAATCGTATTCGGGATTTCGCCCTCGTTGCTGAAATTTACGAGTGTATTTTTAAACACTTCTACCGTTTGTGGTTGCTGTGCAAAAAGCACAACTGCACAAAAAGTTAAACAAAAAAGGAAGCAATTTCTAAAATGTATCATTGCATTGAAGCTTTAATTAAATTATCAAATTTCTTAATTTTATTTGCGTGTTTTTCAGCAACATTTTTGGTCTCGCCTGGGTCTTGGCACAAATTGTACAATTGTGGTTTGTCGGCATTTCCTGTTTCGATAGTTACACCCCATGGCACCATTTTAGGCCCGTCATACGGCGGAATGTAAGACCATTTGCCTTGTCTCAATGCAATTTTACCTTGCATTCCCTCGTGCAACAGATATTTGCGGTGCTTGTTGGATTTGCCCAAAAATGTTTTTAAATAATCTTGAGAATCGGCAAAAGTTACATTTTTCATTCCCACCAAATCCATCAAAGATGCAGGTAAATCAATCTGAGAAAGCAAAGCATCAGACACCTTTTGCGGGGTTTGGTCTTTCCAATATACAATCAAAGGAATATTTGCCCCTGCGTTGTACATGCTATATTTCCCACCTTTATATTTACCCCAAGGCTGATGAAGATTTTTGGTCTCCTCTGCCCCATCAAAGTAGCCATCGTCAAGCACAGGACCATTGTCGCTACTGAAAATTACTAAAGTATTGTCTAGCAAATTCTCTTTTTTAAGCTGTTCCATGATTTGTCCCACACACCAATCGGCTTCTACCACGGCATCTCCTCTTGGTCCTAAATTGGTACTCCCCACAAAACGCTGATTCGGTGTGCGCGGCACATGTGGCTGGTGCAGTGCGTAGTACAAGAAAAATGGTTTATTTTTATTTTCTGAAATAAAGTTTTCTGCCTTTTTCACAAAAAGATCTGCCATATCCTCATCTACCCATTGGTCGCGGGCATTCTTTCCGCCCGTTTGATAGCCGATGCGTGGAATTCCGTTATGGATACTTTGATTATGCCCTTGCGAAGGTTTTAATTTCAGCAATTCTGGATTGTCTTTTCCCGTAGGCTCACCTGGGAAATTGGTTTTATAACTCACCTTGAGCGGGTCTGATTTTTCCAAGCCCACCACCGAGTGATTTTCTACAAAAACAGTAGGCACACGGTCGTTGGTAGCTGCGGTGATGAATGAATAATCGAATCCTATATCGTTGGGCGACGGAGTGATTTTTTGGTTCCAGTCCATTTTGCCATTTCCTAAACCTAAATGCCATTTTCCCACTACGCCCGTAACATAGCCTGCCTTTTGCAATTGGCTTGGCAAATTATGGTCGTTTTGTGGAATGAGCATCGGCGCATCGCCTTCTAGGATTCGGGCATTTTTGTTTTTCCAAGGATAAACGCCTGTAAGCAATGAAAAACGGCTCGGCGTACAGGTTGCCGCTGCAGCATAAGCATTGGTTAACCTCACACCATTTTGCGCCAATTTGTCTATGTTTGGCGTTTTGATTTCTTTAGCCCCATAGCAAGACAAATCGTTGATTCCCAAATCATCTGCATAAATGATTACGATATTGGGTTTTGAACTTAATTTTTTCTGAGCCATCGCTAGTGCCGAAACACTCATGAGGCTCGATAATAAAATAGCCTTTTTCATTAAATTTTAATTACAATTAGGCTAATATACATATTTTCTTAGGATTTCAATCAGTAGTATGCTCATGATTTTTGTTTGGTGATTTTTTAAATTCAATTTAGTAACGCATTCATTTGGCACTACTTTTGACATTTGCATTAAAATTTATGCTATGAAAAAAATAGTTTTACTCTCAGGCTTATTGGGCTTATCTTTCCTTTTTACAAGTTGTAAAAACGATGATGATAATACGAAAACTAATCTATACAATGGAAAACTTTTAGGCAAGTGGCATTTGGTGGAGAAAAAAATCATAAATACGAGTAACAACAAAGCAAATACCTTTGATTTTCGTGAGGAGAACGAATGTGCTAAGAAAGATTATATTGCTTTTAATCAAAAAAATCAATACTTCCATGAGAGCTTTACTGAAGGGGAAAATGATACTTGCATACCTTTAAACAATGAGATAGAATACTATAACTTTACTGAAAATGGTGAACACTTAACTATCAATGGATTGCAATTTCCTGACTATCTAGTGAGCTTTCCAGATAGCAAAACTTTGGTTTTAAAAGGCAAAACGCAAGATAGAGACCAAGATGGTAAAGAGGAAACTTTGATCAATACTTACATCAAAATTGAATAATACTTTTTCTCTATATATAAACAGCCCTTAAATTTAGTTTTAAGGGCTGTTTTTTTGTATTTAAAGAATTTCTAGTTTAAATCTAAAACCTTAGTGTCTAGCGAAATATCGTTTATAATATCTACACTCTTGTCATCTTGCGAAAGCGAGATTTCGATCGTTACATCATTTTTATCAAAGAATTTGGCATCCTTATCATATCTCGCCCCTCCTTTTCCTTTTAGTTTAGAGATGATTCCAGATTCAAATTCCAGTTCTGGCATTTCGACAGATAAATCCAAATATGCATATTTTTTATCAATCTTGGTGAGCGTATAAATGATTTTAATGTCAGAATCTTTATTCTCCCCTTTCATATATTTTTGAATTTCTTGCATGGGCAACCTCATCACAAAACGATTGCCTATTCGCATTCTTCCTTTTAGAAATTGATTGTAATCATTCATTGTTCCAAAAACATTATTCAATCGCTCAAGTATGCTTTTCTCTTTTATCGCAATCGTATCAATACGCAGGATTTCGCCATTTGAAAGCCCACTAAAATCTGCACCCACAATTTTTTCTTGGGGCTGAATTTCTTGCCCATTGGCTCTAAAGGTGCTCTCGGTAATCTTTCCCGAAAATGGAATGATAAAAATGAATCTCCGCCCCGTCTTTATCTCGATTGTAAACTGCTCAAGCATCGCAACTGCATTTCCTTGCCCAAATATATTGATCAATGATTTGGACTCAATTTGGTAATGCTTTTTGGGATAAAATCCAGGTTTTAGCCTAACGGATTTTTGCGCATTTAGCCCAAATAATACGAACAAAAATAGTAGAGAAAATGCTTTTTTCATTGAATTAAAAAATAGCTAAAATTCGTTTTTTTATTCTTTAACGATGTTAATTCTTATATCGAATTTTCCTAATGCATTGATGGTTTTTGATCCTTTTTGCATTTTCATTTTCATATTGATATCGTTTATATCGTAGAAAAAGTTTTTAATATCATAGAAAAGTTTCCCTTCTAGCTCTATATTGGTTTTTAAGCCCTGATTGCTCATATATTCTGGAATTTTCCCTTTGAAATTAAATACCCCGTGATTGTTTTCGATACGCTCTAGCGTGTAAACCATTTCTGCCACCACTTTATCTCCATCCATCTCAATTGGCAGGGATAGAGTTTTGGACTCTCCCACTTTGATTTTCCCAGAGAAATCGTACTGTTTCATTTGGTCAAATGTCTTTTTGAGCTGCTTCTTCACTTCGCTATTCATCATAGTCCCCGCAACCGAATCAATGCTAATTTTGGTTCCATTTTCGGCAATGCCATACATCTTCAAGCCATTAAAAGAAATCGGAATTAAATTTTCGTTGATTTTAAAATCCATCTTATTCATCTTGATGACGATAGGCGTTTTTTCTCCCGATTTCTTACCCGTCAAAAAATCCATTTTGAATACAAAATTCATATCTAAGGACTCATCGCTATCAAGTACCTTCATGTTCACCTCGTATTTAGCCGTAGCTTCATATTTGGTATTTTCTAAAAAACGAGCTTGCACATCAATACTTTTTTGAGCATGAAGCATTGCAAAAAACATAATAAAAATAAGGGTAGAAAGTCGTTTCATGTGAAATTAATTTTGAATTCTTTGGCTAATTTAATACTTTTTTCATTTTACTGAACAATATTTATGTGTTAAGATTTAATACAAGATATTTCTATCCTAAAAATGATTATTTTTGCAAAATGAATGCGTCACAAAATAACAATCTACATAAAAAAGCAGCTTTCTATACCCTTGGCTGCAAACTCAATTTTTCCGAAACCTCCACCATTGCTCGTTCGCTCAAACAAGGTGGCTATGAGCAAGTGGAGTTTGACCAGCCTGCCGATGTGTATGTAATAAACACCTGCTCGGTAACGCAAAATGCCGACAAAGATTGCAAACGCGTGGTGAAGATGGCACAAAAAGCCAATCCGCAAGGTTTTGTGATTGTGGTGGGATGTTATGCGCAATTAAAACCTGAAGAAATCGCAGCTATGGAAGGTGTGGATTTGGTTTTGGGGGCAAAAGAAAAATTTAATATTGTCCATTTTTTAGATAGCTTAAACAAGGAAAACACGCAAATTCACTCTTGCGAAATCGAAGAAGCTGATTTTTACGAAAGTGCCTACTCCATTGGCGACAGAACGCGTGCTTTCCTAAAAGTGCAAGACGGATGCGACTACAAATGTACCTATTGCACCATTCCGCTTGCGCGTGGAATTTCGCGAAGCGACAGCGTGGAAAATGTACTAAAAAATGCACAAGAAATTGCCGAAAAAGGGATTGAAGAAATCGTGCTCACGGGAGTAAACATCGGCGATTATGGAAAAGGTGAATTTGGTAACAAAAAGCACGACCACACCTTCTTGGAACTCGTGGAACGACTTGACCAAGAGACAGATGTGCACCGTATCAGAATTTCATCTATCGAACCGAATTTATTAAAAAATGAATTAATCGAATACACGGCAAAGAGCCAACGATTTGTGCCGCATTTTCATATTCCATTGCAATCAGGTAGCGACGAGATTTTAAAGAAAATGAAACGCCGCTACTTGACAGGGCTTTACCAAGAGCGTGTGGCTAAAATTAAAGAAATTATGCCGCATTGTTGCATCGGGGTAGATGTGATTGTGGGCTTCCCAGGTGAGACCGAAGCACATTTTCTTGAAACTTATAATTTCTTGAATCAATTACCAATCAGCTACTTGCATGTCTTTACTTATTCGGAGCGAGACAACACAGAAGCCGTTGATTTTGAAGGCGTAGTACCGATTAACGAAAGAAAAAAACGCAACAAAATGCTTAGAATTCTTTCCGAGAAAAAGCGTGTTGCATTTTACCAATCTCAATTGGGCACACGACGAAAAGTAGTGTGGGAGGCAGAAAATAAAGATGGCATGATGTTCGGCTATACCGAAAATTACATCAAAGTGCAAACGCCATACAATCCAGATTTAATCAATCAATGCACCGAGGTGGATTTAGTTATGCTTAATCCAGACGGCATTGTGGAAGTGCAAATTTTATGAAACTCTACTGCATCAGCGGGCTCGGTGCCAACCAAAAGGCGTTTAAATTTTTAAAATTCCCCGATGGGATAGAGCCCGTTTTCATCGAATGGCTCATTCCCGAAAGGGGCGAAACGCTGGTGCACTACACGCAACGCATGGCAAAAAACATAGACACAAGCGAGGATTTTGCCTTGCTTGGATTATCATTTGGGGGCATTATCGTGCAAGAAATGAATCGTTTTCTTTCGCCTAAAAAAACGATTTTAATCTCCACAGTGAAAAACCATAGCGAGCTCCCAAAATTGATGCGCTGGGGCGGAAAATTAAATGCCGATCGATTGATTCCGATGCGTTTTTTCACTTCAGACAGTTTTCTTTCTTATTCTTTTTTTAGAAAGTTATACGACAGACGGCTGCCTGAAATCAAGGAATTTTTCACGCACCGAGATCCTTATTATTTAAAGTGGAGTATCCATCAAATCATTCGTTGGGATCCAAAAGATTTAGTCGTAAAAAATCTACATCACATGCACGGCGATAGGGATATTGTGTTCCCCGTAAGAAATATTAAAAATGCCGATATCATAAAAGGTGGCACGCATATCATGGTCATGCAATTAGCCAAAAAAGTAAGCATTCAATTAAAAAACTATTTTGACCATGCATAAAAGTTAAATTTTTAGAATTTAATTTTGTTGCTTTTCCAAATAATGATTAATTTGCGATATTATTTAAATCATATAAAGACTATGAAAACATTTGATGTATTAATCGAGATTCCTAAAGGAAGCCGCAACAAATATGAATTAGACAAAAAATGGAACAGAATCCGTTTAGACAGAACTATTTTCTCCTCTATGCACTACCCTGCTGATTATGGATTTGTTCCTAATACACTTGCCCTTGACCAAGACCCGCTAGATGTTTTGGTATTGGTAACAGAGCCTACTTTCCCTGGATGTTTAATCGAAGTGAAAACCATTGGTGTATTCCACATGCAAGATGAGAAAGGTCCAGACGAAAAATTAATCTGTGTACCTGTGGGCGACCCTGTTTGGAGTAACCTTGAAACGCTAGAAGACCTTAACCCGCACATGAGAAGCGAAATAGAACATTTCTTCCAAGTGTATAAAGATTTAGAGAAAAAGAAAGTAGATGTGCAAGGCTGGGGCACTAAAGAAGAAGCGGAGCAAATTTTGAAAGACTGCTTTGATCGCTACAGCGGAGAAGAATTTAAAATGAAAGATTTAATCTAATCATATAATTTTCAAAGAATTAAAAAATCCCGATTACTCGGGATTTTTTTGTGTTTTATATTTAGTATCAAAATTCAATCAAAAAAACACCTAAATTCCTATTTTCTCACTCTTGGGTCGAGCACGCCATAGAGAATATCCACCAAAATATTAATGATGATAAACGCCAATGCAATGACCAAAACGGCACCCATAATCACGGGCTGGTCGAGCGTGTTCAAAGCGTTTACGATTTCTTTGCCTATCCCATTCCACCCGAAAATAAATTCCACAAAAACGGCTCCTGCAAGCATGCCCGCAAACCAGCCCGATGTGGCGGTAATTACGGGATTTAGCGCATTTTTTAATGCGTGTTTTAGAATCACTTGCTTTTTGCTCAATCCTTTGGAAAATGCGGTTCTGATGTAATCTTGACTCATCACATCGAGCAAAGAGTTGCGCGTGAGCTGCGTAATCACCGCAAGCGGACGAATCCCTAAAGTAATGGCAGGCAAAATTAAATTCTTTAAATCTAAATATTTGCCCGTGCCATAATCATCGACTTCGTATAAACTCCCCGTCATGTTCAGATGCGTGTAATCTACCAAGAGATAGGCAAAAATATACGCCATAATGATCGCGGCAAAAAACGACGGCACACTCATACCAATCGAAGTGATTACAAGCAAAAATTTATCTATCCAAGTGTCTTTGAACACCGCAGAAATAATCCCCAAAACAATTCCCAAAATAAATGCAATCACAATTGCAGAGGTGGCTAAAATGAGCGTATTAGGCAAGGTTTCAGCAATGATTTCGGCAACGGGTTTCCCTTGTTTTTGGTAAGATTTTCGCAAATAAGGATATTTAAGCACTACATCATAATTCTGTGTAGAAAAAAGCACCTTTCCGCCATATTTGGCTTTAGAATAATAAGTAAAATCTTCTCTGTCTTTGCTATTTATAGAAATAGGCGATAAATCATTTAAATAGTATAGATACTGCTTAAATTTTGGTTGGTCGTAGCCCAAATTATGGCGAATCGCCGCCAATTGCACAGGGTCTTCGTTCTGGTCGAGCATCATACGCGCAGGGTCTCCTTGCATTACATTAAAGAGCAAGAAAATCACGGTAACCACACCCCACAAAGTGAGCAAACCATAGAGTATTTTACTGATTATGAACCTTGCCACCCGTTAGAAATTAGCATTTACATTTTTAATTTTCGGCAAATCACGCCAAGCAAATTTAGCCGTTACCGTTCCTTTGTTTAGGAATACCACGCCTGGATTGCTACGAATCATGGTTTTGAGCGTTGTGGCATCCATTAAGCAAGAATTTACACCGCCAATGTTTAAGTTTTGAGAAGAAACATTCAAAATCTTGATATCAGGATTTTCAGCTTTTAGGGCTTGCACCCATTCAGCAATTTTAGCCAAACCTTTTTCGCTCGCTCTCGACGGCAACGAGGTTATGACCATTACCACCTTTGGCTCAGACAAATACACATCGGTCATGTCGCCTTCTTCGCCACAATCAATCATAAAATCGTGGATTGGTGGTGTGTATCCTTTTTCTTTGACAATTTCTCGGGTCGAAATCAAATCCCACGAAGAGCCTTCTTCCCAATAATGCTTATCTGCCAAATATTTTTCTTCGTCCACCTTGATTTTCTGGTGTGTTACACGGTTTTCTAATTCATACTCAAGCATAATGCTCGGCGGCTTTAGTCCTAATTCATCTGCTGTTTTCATTCCTTCAGAAATGTTTTTGCCCACGGCATAAGCTCTGAAATCTACTAACGGCAAATGTGCCACGCCCCAATAGGCGATGAAACTACACGCCACAAGCCACACTATTCCAATGACATAAGAAAATGGTCTTGCTATGAATCGATTGATGTATTTTTGCTTAAATAATAAAAATGTACTTAATACTAAAAGAACTAAATCTTTGTAAAATGATTGCCAAGGCTCTAATTTAAGCGCGTCGCCAAAGCAGCCACAATCGGTTACTTTGTTGAAGTAAGCCGAATAAAATGTTAAAAATGAGAAAAATACAATCAAAAGCCACAAACACCAAAGTGTAAATTTCTTCCAAACACCTAGAAGCAACAACACCCCAAGCATCACTTCGAAAATGACAAAAAAGATGGATAGTGGCAACGCCAAATCTTTCAAAAATGGAATATTGAACACATCGGGCGAGAAATATTCCTCTAATTTATAGCTAAAACCTATGGGATCTACAGTTTTAACTAAACCTGAAATGATGAATAAAATTCCTACAAAAATGCGAACAATTTGGGTTAAAATTCTCATGCTTTTTCGTTTAATTTAATGAGTGAAAAAATAGCGTAATTCAGCATATCGAGATAATTGGCGTCCAAACCTTCGGACACCACGGTTTTCCCTTGATTGTCTTCGATTTGTTTCACGCGCAGGATTTTTTGCAAAATCAAATCGGTGATAGATGAAATGCGCATATCGCGCCACACTTCGCCATAATCATGATTTTTGCGTTCCATTAAATCTCGGGCTTCGCGAGCGTATTGGTCATACAAAACCATGGCTTCCTCTGCCGACATATCGGGCTGCACCACAGCACCTTTGCTCAGTTGAATCAATGCAATGATGGAATAATTTACAATAGCAATAAATTCGCTTTCTTCGCTTTCATTTACCTTACGCTCAGTGGTTTCTTGGATATTTCTAATGCGATTGGCTTTGATAAAAATCTGGTCTGTGACCGATGCCATACGCAAAATTCGCCATGACGCACCATAATCCTCTAATTTCTTTTCAAATAAATTTCGGCACATCGCAAACGCTTGGTCATATTGCTGTAAAGTTTTTTCCATACTTAAAAGTTTGATTTAATTTTTTTTGCACATTAGCCATAACCAATGGCTTTAAATTACTATCTTAGCCTACAAAAATAAGTTTTTTAAACCAAATATTTCAAAACAATGACGATTAATTGTAACGGAAAATTGCTCTCGCTGGATTCGCCACGCGTGATGGGAATCTTAAACATTACCCCCGATTCTTTTTCCGATGGCGGAAGATTCAATCAGCTAGATGTGGCACTGCGACACACCGAAGAAATGCTGGAACAAGGCGCAAGCATTATCGACATTGGCGGACAATCCACTCGCCCCGACTCTACCTTCCTAGATGCCGAGACCGAGCTACAACGCATATTGCCCGTGATTGAAAAATTGGTTGAAAATTTCCCCGATATCATTATTTCTGTAGACACTTTTTGGGCTAAAGTTGCCAAGGCAAGCATCCAAGCGGGCGCGAGCATTGTGAACGACATTTCGGGCGGTGCGATAGATGACAAAATGTTTGAAACCGTGGCTCAGCTCAAAGTACCTTATATATTAATGCACATGCGGGGCACACCTCAAACAATGACTCAAAATACCGAGTACGACAATATTTTTGAAGAAGTGCAATTATACTTTAGCCAAAAAATATTTGAGCTTAAAAAATTAGGCATCAACGACATTATTCTAGACCCTGGCTATGGATTTTCCAAAACATTGCACCAAAATTATGAATTACTCCGCCAGCAAAAGGATTTATTGTTTGGCAAATATCCCATTCTCACGGGAATTTCAAGAAAATCTATGATTTACAAACTGCTCGACACCCCCGTACAAGAGAGCCAAAACGGAACCACAGCACTCAATATGCTGGCACTTGAAAACAACGCCAAAATCTTGCGCGTACATGATGTAAAAGCTGCTGTGGAATGCGTCAAAATCTGGGAAACCTATCATTCCTGATAGAAAAAATATAGCAAATTCCATTTTTTTAAAAATATCTTATCTAAAAATACGGCAATTTTTCAATATAAAAAACTAAGAGAAAAATCCGTATTTTGAGCATTTTCCACAACTTAAAACACTATGATACAAACTATTCGTAGCTACTAATATAAAAAACTTTTCGGAATAAATTGTTATTTTTTTGCCAAATGTGACAAATATTACTTCAAATTTTTCAGGTTTTTGTATTGCTGAAATGCTTAAATCATTTATTTTTGTAAAAACATAACCGAGATGCACCAACTAAAACTCATTGAGCAAGATCCTAGTTTAAGAGATTTTGAACCACAAATCATCAACCGCATAGAGTGGTATGAAAACACGAAGGAATATATAGAGAGAAACTTTGGCTCGCTCGACCGATTTGCCACCGCACACGAGTTTTTTGGTTTTAATTATGACAAAAAGCAAAAAGGATGGTGGTTTAGAGATTGGCTTCCAAATGCCCATCAAGTTTTTTTGATTGGAGATTTTAATGGATGGGATCGTTCTGTGACCCCACTGAAGAGAGGAAATTTTGGAACTTGGGAAGTTTTCTTACCCGATAGCGAATACGCTGATAAGCTACTTCCAGGCTCTAAGGTTAAAATGCATGTAATCGCCGATAACGGCGCACTCGACAGGATCCCTGCCTATATTACGCAAACTACCCAAAACGAAGACAAAACCTTTGACGGCGTATTTTCTGGCAAAGATACTTATCAATGGAACGATGCTAAATTTGATATTTCAAGCATTAAAAATCCGTTGATTTATGAGGCGCACATCGGTATGGCTACCGAGGAAGAAAAAGTGGGTAGCTACAAGGAGTTTACTGAATTTATGATTCCTAAAATCAAAAAATTAGGATACAATGTAATTCAGCTTATGGCGGTGCAGGAGCATCCTTATTATGGCTCGTTCGGTTATCAAGTAGCCAACTTTTATGCACCATCTTCGCGCTACGGCTCGCCAGATGATTTAAAAGAATTAATCGATACGGCTCACCAAAACGGACTTGCCGTGATTCTAGATGTAGTGCATAGCCACGCCGTAAAAAACCGTGACGAAGGCTTAGCCGAACTAGATGGAACGGAGCTCTACTTCAACGGATGGCACCCAGATTGGGATTCTCGCTTATTTGATTATGCTAAAATTGAAGTGAAAAGATTTTTGGCTTCCAACCTTAAATATTGGATTCAAAAATTCCATTTCGATGGATTTAGATTCGATGGGGTAACAAGCATGCTCTACCATCACTTTGGGCATGTGAATTTTGATCATTACAGCAAATATTTCCAAGACACTAATAACGACGCCATCATTTACCTTCAACTTGCCAATGAATTAATCCATGACTTAAAGCCAGGATTGATCAGCATTTGCGAAGACATGAGCGGAATGCCTGGCGCATGCCGCCCAGTGTGCGAAGGTGGATTGGGCTTTGATTATCGCTTGGCTATGGGCATTCCAGATTTCTGGTTCGATACGCTTGAAACCAAATCAGACGAAGAATGGGATATGGGCGGACTGTACTGGCGATTGATTGATAGACGCCGCACCGAAAAGAGCATTGCTTATGCCGAAAGCCACGACCAAGCACTGGTAGGCGATAAAACAATCGCTTTCTGGCTCATGGACAAAGACATGTACGAAAACATGAGTGTATTTACCAAAAGCATTATTGTTGATCGCGGAATTGCCTTACACAAAATGATTCGTCTTGTAACGGCAGCTCTAGGTGGCGAGGGCTATATGAACTTTATGGGGAACGAATTTGGGCACCCAGAATGGATTGATTTCCCTCGAGAGGGAAATAACTGGTCTTATGCTTATGCCAAACGCCAATGGTCGTTGCCAGAACAAGATCACTTAAAATATAAATTCTTAAACAATTTTGATGGCGAGATGGTTCATTTCTTAAAAGAATCTTCTATACTAAATGCCAAAGATGAGTTTAAAATTTATGAAGATAACCAAAAAGGTATTTTAGGTTTCACAAAAGGTGGACGCATGTTCTTGTTCAATTTTGGACAAGAAAGCTATAGTGACTTTACAATTCATGTTCCGTTTGAAAAAGATTTGGAAGTAGAATTGTGCACCGATGATGAAAGATTTGGCGGGTTCAACCGATTGGATACTAGTATTAAATATCCAACGCCTGACAATACGCTCAGAATTTACTTACCAAGTCGCACCGCAATTGTATTGAAATAAGGCTTGTGTTATTTTTTTCAAGATTTAAAATTCTGTGTCTTATTTTTATAAGCTAAAGGCTTCTATATTTAAGCAAACTAGGTTTTAATCTAAATAAGATAACTTATTAATTTAAATTCATAAAAAAAGCCATTGTTCATCGCGAACAATGGCTTTTAAATTTAATCAAAAATAATATTATTTATTACTTTTAAATAAGTTTGGAGTAATGTAAAGCTGTACCCAAGCCCAGTTGTTGATTTCTCCATGTTTTCCTCCTTTTACAAGTTCCATGCTTTCAGCAGCAAACATGTGTGAGTAACCTACATTCAATTTAATGTCTTTTGAAATTGAGTTTGAATACACTAAATCTACTTCTGTACCTAAGTATTTGTCTGTATCTGGAGCGATTTGAGCATTTGCAAGAAATACATGTGGCTGAACTAAAAGTTTAGCATCTCCGCCTACATTAAACGCTACTTTTCCGTAGAAATCGTTTAAACCTTTGCTGCTTGGCGAAGCGTAGTTTCCTACATAGAAGTAATCCATAAATCCGTTGAATCCATGGTTTGTACCATATAATGGAACGAATGTGTGGCTTTTCTCTGTCTCATCATATTTAGTACCACTCAACAACTCAGCTCCCAGACCAAATTGGTAAGATGGCTGAATATAATTTAACTCTAATCTTGCTTGGTATGCAGATAAATTCACATCATAAGCTGCTTTACCTGTTTGGTAGTATACGCTACCTGTTAAGTTAAACGCTGGAGTGATGTTTGAGTTGATGAATCCTCCCAATGTTTGGCGAGCATAAACTCTATCTTGTTGAGGGGCTTGGAATGAGTTATTCATCATCAATACACTAGCAGTAGTCCCTGCCCATTTTCTGTTCAAGTGTAGGTACTGCATAGTTTTGTAAGAAAACGCATTGTGTAGATCGTAATAATTACCCAATTTGTTTTCTCCTGTTTGGTTGTAAGCAAAACCAGCATCTGCAGAAAGCCCATTGTTGTTATAGCTTAACAAAGCTGCATCATGAGTTCTACCAGTTTGTGCCCAATCTAGAGCTCCTAGGATTCTCTCATCATCATAAGAAAGTGGCTGGCGACCTAATTTTAAGCTAAAGTTTTCTCCCATGCCTAATTTAGCCCAAGCTTCGTAGATTCCTACACCTTCAGAAGCACCTGGTTGCCCAGCATCTCCCCATACGCTCACATTTTGTAAGCTAGTTTGCAATTCCAAGAAATCCTTTTTGTAGTTAACGCCTAATCTTGTACGCTGAGATACAAAAGTAGCAGGATCTGTATCTTTTACATACAAATCAGCTTGACCATGACGATACTCAAAACGAGTTTTCAAGTTTGCATCGATGCTCAACTGAGCAAATGATACTCCAGCTGCCATCATTGCAGCTAACGATAAAATTGACTTTTTCATACTAAAAAATTTAATTTTAATTATTCTATCTTAATTTTTTCTGTTCGTTTTTATTTAATTTATAAAATTTAATAGTGGCTAACACGCTGATTATTCCAAATATTACCACTGCCCAATACACCCAAACCGGCACAGGAACGGGATCTCCCTTGGCATATGAGTGTAACCCGCTGAGGTAATAATTCACGCCATACGATGTCATGATAATACTCGCAAACGCCCACATACTGCATAAGTTATACACCAAAGCATTGGCTAATTTTGGGATTAATCTCAAATGCAAAACAATGGCATATACCATAATCGAAATCAAAGCCCAAGTTTCTTTAGGATCCCAAGCCCAGTAGCGTCCCCAGCTTTCATTTGCCCAGATTCCGCCTAAAAATGTCCCGATTGTGAGCAAAAACAGCCCTATGGTAAGCGACATTTCGTTCACGATCGACATCTCTTGCATCGCAGCCCACCATCTCTTGCTTGGCATTTTTGGTTTAAATATGATTAAAACCAAAGAAAGCAAGGCTAATACCGCAGAAAGTGCCAATGGTGCATAGCTCCCCACAATCACTGCGACATGAATCTTTAGCCAATAGGAATGTAATACAGGTTTAAGGTTTGTGATTTCTGGATTGAGCCAATCTAAGAAACTCACAAATAGCAAAACGCCCGAAAATAATAATCCCACAGGCAAAGCAAAAGATGATTTTTTGCTAAACAACAAACCGAAAAGCAAAACGCCCCATGACACGAAAAGCATCATTTCAAAACCATCGCTCCATGGTGGGTGCTTGGCTATATACCATCTTAAACCTAAATCAAATGTGAAGACTAAAAATCCGATGAACGATAAAATGTAGCCTATTTTTAATATTGAATTCAGCGATTTTTGCGTACTGAATAACCCCAAAATGTTTACGACCAAAAGAATAATGCCCAAAACCATAAAAAATCCAAATAGATAATTTCCGATATTGGCTTTGGTATAAAAAGTTTCGGCTGCAATCATCGTTTCACTAGGATATACTTCTTTGCCTATTTCCTTTTGATACGCCGAAATGTAGAGCAAACTTTCATCTGCGTCTTTGTAATTTTCGGCATTAAATTCTGGCTGAGCGTTGGCTTTTGCAAGTGCTGATAAATAGTATTTTCCTATATTTTGAACAAAGGTTGCATCTTCTGGTGTAAAATCTTTTTGTGATTGCTTGGCGGTAAACCATTCATTGTTTTCAGCATTTTTGTTTGGGAATAATCGCAAAAAATCTCCCATTACTACGCCATAAAAAATATTAAATCGCTCATCTAATTTCAGTAATTCCTTTTCGGCATCGTTTCGGTCTGAAGCTTTGAGGCGATTCACTCGCTCCACCTCATCGTGCAAAAGATAAGTCCCTTTTTCATCGATTAAATCATCAAACGCATAATATTTCTGAACGGGCAAGTTCATTTTTTTGAGTAATCCGCCCAATTTTTCATCATCTACTTTAAAAATCGGAATTTGGCTGTATAATTTCGGATCAATTTGAATGGCTAATAAAAACTGTTCTGGCGAGAGTTTATAAGTCTTATCAGCTGTGCTTATCGCAATATTAGTCTTGCCATTTAACTTTCGCGAAATCTCGTAAGCCAAAGTAGTAAGCGGTTTCATTCGCCCATCTAAATCTTGCACCACGAGACGCCCATACTCATTGGCTTTTTCTTGAGGCGTAATGCTGCTCTCAAAATCTTGTGCATGCATAGCTCCCATTCCTAGTGCAAAAAACAAAATTAAATTAATGGATTTTTTAATCTTACTCAATCTTTTATTTAAAATTGAAAAACGGCTCGCCTTGGCAAACAAAGTGAGAATCATACAAATAAATAAAAGTGCATAGCCTGTATAAGTCACCAGCGTCCCCAATCGGTCTTTGTTCACAGAAAGTAGTGTTCCTTGCTCATCGGCATCATACGATGATTGGTAAAAACGATAGCCACGATAGTCCAAAACATGGTTCATATAGATTTTAAACTCAAAATCCTTATCCTCTTCCTTGTCAATCACTTGCACATCACTCGCATATCCCGACGGACTTTGGCTTCCTGGGTAGCGTTCTATCTCGAATTTATTTAATTTTAAAGCAAATGGCAAGAATTTCTTTTCTGAGCCAAATGTGTATTGATAAGTTTTCCCTTTGTATTGAAAGGATTTCCATTCAGGTGCCTTGTTGGTAAACGGAAAATATGATTTTGCTATATTTTTCCCATCGGCATCGGTGATTTCCACCTCCACCATTTTTGGGTAAAATTCTTCTAAACTTTGCGGTGCTTCGGAGCAAGACTGTTGTTTATTCTCGGCAATATCTTTTACTAAAAATGTCGCGTCTCCCCACTGGTATAGCGTATTATACACCAAGTTTGAAACTGTATCGGCAGGCAAAACCGACATTTTTTGCGTCATCATTTCCACGATAGACAACTTTTCTCTAGACTTGATTTTCCAAGCTCCGTTTTCTTTAAAAATTTGAATAAAAGCCGAAGGATTTTTATAGTTAAAGCTTAACTTTTCAGCATTTGGCAACGGGATTTCTGCACGATTTACGACATGCAAATCCTCTCTTCCCTGCCCTCTGGAAATAGCCATTTCCATAATAGTGTCTTTCCCTTCTTTTAATTCTGGAATTGCAGCTTTAAAGTATTTTACAACTTTGAAATTAAATTTTTCGTCGTTTAGTTTCAAAGATTTATCGATTCCAGAAAAACTATAAGGAATAATGTTTACTAAAGCCAAATCTAATTGATCCTCAAATTTGATTTGAGCATATTTTTCGGCAGAGAGGAAATAATTTACTGCCTGCCCTTCGCGGATAGACATATTCCCTTCTGTACCAAAAAATCTCGTGATTCCCGCCCCTAGAATGATGATTACAAAAGCTATGTGAAAGAGCCCTATCACCAATTTTTTCTTACTCAGGAGGTTGTATTTCTTTATATGAAAAATAAAATTAATTGAAAGCCAAAGCATTAAAAGTTCAAACCACCAAGCTTCATACACCTGAGCGCGAGCAACTTGCGTTCCATAGTCATTTTCCACAAAAGTTGCCACAGCCATTGCCACAGCAAAAATGAAAAGCAACACCATGGAAACCTTGGTTGAAACTAAAAATTGAAAGATTTTTTTCATGCTTTAATTTTACAAATATTTATTCAGTAAAAAAGACTATCCCAATGTTTTACACAAAGGATAGTCTTTAAAATTCTAATTAAATGTTGTATTATTTAGCCATAGATACTTGCTGTACGCCATATTTTGCTTCTCTTTGTTTGGCTTGTTGCAACCATTGAGGAACAATTTCTTTCAAGAATTTTTCTTTATCTTCTTTCAATTTTGGCATATCAAGACCTATGTATTTTTGAAGTTCTGCTTTGCTATCTAAGTTAGGGAACTCTACTGGTTTGTTCCATCCTAATTGTGATAACAATCTAGAAAGTTTCAATCTAGTTTGTGCTACTTCTTGGATACCGCTACTTGCGATTCTTGCTACCTCAACTGGTGCGTGGAATGCTGCCCCGTGAGATGCTACTGAGTAATCCCATCTCCATTGAGCATGTCTTAATCCAAGTAAGATATCTTTCATCTGTGCTTCGGTAGCTCCTAAATCCCAAGCTTTTTTAGCTTCGATGTGTGCTTTTGCTAATTCTTTAGCTAAATATCTTGTAGATTCTTTGATTTTAGTTTGTCTTTCATATACATCAGCCACTAAATTCTTCTCGCTCTCTCTGTGACATACAAAACATGAATTTTCTGGATTTTGTAATGGAGATCCTATGTGGTGATCTGTGAATTTCTGTCCTCCTTCTGATTTGTAAGGCATGTGGCAGTCTGCACAAGAAACGCCTCTTTTTGCGTGAACACCTTGTTTAAAGATTTCATAATCTGGGTGCTGTGCTTTCAACATTTTAGCTTTTGATAATGGGTGCTCCCAGTCGTAGAAGTTGATTGAATCATAGTATCTTTCAGCTCCTTCTACTGTTTTACCATTATGCCAAGGGAAAGTTAAGTATTGAGCTCCTTCTACTTTATTTTTATCGAAATAGTACTCTACGTGACATTGTGCACACACAAGGTTTCTCATTTCTTGATGAGATTGTGTTTTAACATCTTGTCCCATAGCATTAAATGCTTCTACCAATGCTGGGCGGGTAATTGTTAAGTTCATAGTTTTTGGGTCGTGGCAATCTGCACATCCAATTCTATTAACTACCTGAGAACCTAAATCTCCCCATTTCTTGCTATAAAATTGAGCAACTCCCATTTCTTGCATAAGTCTAGGCACATCTGGACCTTTACATGTCCAGCAAGTAGATGGCATAGGTCCATCTCCTGGTTTCATAGGAGCACCTGTTCTTAGCGTTTCTCTAATGTCATCGATTGCATAGAAGTGACCTCTTGGCTGAGTGTAGTCTTTAGAGAATCCGTATCCTGCCCAAAGGACTACTAAAGATGGTTCATCTTTCAAGACATCTCTTTTCCCACTAGTGTAGTAAGGAGATCTGTAGGTGGTATCAGCTGTTTGCTGATAAGATTGATACTGTCTTGGATAGTTTAGCCCCCATATTGAGTCGCGTGGTTCAATACGGTCTTCAGCAATCTTTACTTTCGGCTGATAAGCATACTTTGCTTCTGCTTTTCGGTCGGTGATGTTAGAAATCAAAAGACCTAAAAAGAAAACAGCCACAATCGTTACGATAAAAAAGAACCAATTTTTCATTTTAATTATTTATTTTCTTGTTTTTTAGACTTATTTTCTTGAACATTCTTTTGCAACCATTCTGGAACAATTTGTTCATTCTCATTCGTTACATCTGTAGTAGGCTCTATCAAATACCCTACAGAAGATAAGCTTTTCACATTACCATGCGGCACTTGCTCATGGCATTCCCAGCAAGTGCGAGAAGTCCTATTCTCTACATGATGCTGCACAGTACTTGCTGTTTTAGCATCTGTCACTTGATTTTCGTGGCATCTGATACAGTTTTCTTGAATCACATTTATAGAGGCTTCCTTAGCTCTTATCACCTGTGGCTCTGTACGAGTTGTAAAGACATAAGAGTGATAAAGCCCATCTTTTGCCTTAAAGAAATATTTAGCAAAAATATTGTCATGAGGCACATGGCAATCATTACATGAAGCTACTCTACGATGCGAACTCTTTGCCCAAGTCATGTACTCAGGTGTCATCACATGGCAATTGATACATGCCTTGGGATCGTCTGAAAGATAGGATGTAGCTTTACTAAAATGCAAAGTGTAAAAACCTAACCCCAATAAAGCACCAAAAGATATTATGGCAGGAACTTGCCACTTCTTTGATGGTAATATACTAAAGCGTCTCTTTTTATGATCTGAATTATGATTATCGTTCATAACTTTTGCATTATTTTTCGCGAAAATAAGCCCCATAAAATTCTCTAGCAATGATATTTTTCAGTGTTTAAGGCTATCTAAAGATCAAGGGTAAGTGTACATTGTACTAATTCCTCTAAAAATCAATATATTACGAATTAAATACCTTTTTACCCTTTTTAAAATTTAGAATAATTATAAGTTAAAAACCTTATATTTAAATTTATTCTAAATAAAAAAACAACAAAATAAAGGGGTTTAGTTATAATGCTACACCTTACTTTTAGTTTGCAATTTCGGCATTGCTTTTTGGGCTATACAATTAAATCTTGAAATATTTTAGTTTTTTATTAAATTTGCCACTTACACTTTAATATATACAATTTGAAAAAGTTTGCAATCATTGCGATTATCATCGTAATCATAGACCAAGTTTCTAAAATCTACATCAAAACACATTTTGGCATCAATAGCGAGGCCTTTGATATTTTTGATTGGTTTAAAATCGTATTTGTGGAGAATCCTGGCATGGCATATGGCATGAACTGGGGTGGACCACTCGGCAAGTCTCTTTTAGCGATTTTGCGCTGGATAATGTGTGGGGCTATCGTTTGGGCAGTGACTATAGGACCGTGGAAAAAATACATGAAAAATAATTATTTCATCATTCCCATGTCGCTTATTTTGGCAGGAGCATTGGGCAATGTAATCGATAGCACTTTTTATGGCGTAATGTTCGATTCGGGCACCACTTGGAACAGCGAATTGCATCAATGGAACCGCTGGTACCCTGGCGTTTCTCAATTAAATTTCGAAGGCTATGCCCCCCTATTCCAAGGTTGCGTGGTGGATATGCTGTATTTCCCTTTGTTTAATTACAATATCCCAGAGGCAATTCCAATCATTGGAGGAGCCAAAGGTGTTTTCTTCTCGCCTGTGTTTAATATAGCAGATAGTGCTATTTCTGTGGGCGGTGCTTTGCTTTTGATTTTCCAGAAAAAAGCATTTCATTAACTATTTTAAGATATATAAAAAAAGCTTTCTCCGCGGAGAAAGCTTTTTTCGTTAATAACCAAATACATTTAATCCACATTATACTCCAATCGGATAGTGATGCTCGCTTCTTTTTCTTTGGAAGCTGTATTAAATGTTCCGCCGTATGAAAAATCTTCGTCAGAGTTTGGTGCTGTGATCTGGATCACTCCCATCGATGCCTTTTTAAGTTTCCCGAGTTTGCTACCTGCATTATTTGCAATTTTTTCTGCACGCTCTTTAGCATCCTTGGTCGCATTGGCAATCATATCTTGTTTTACTTCAGCTAATTTGGTATAAAAATATTTAGGCGAAGACGATGTAAATTCAATTCCTTGATTAATGATTTCAGTGATGTCTCTTGACAAATTTTCAATTTTAGACACCTCTTGGCTTTCAATCGAAACGCTTTGAGTCAATTCATAACCTGTGAACACTCGGCGAGACGAACCATCGCTATTGGTTTCATAATCATATTCTTTCTCAATATCTACTGCAGAGAATACAATTTCTTCAGGTTTCACCCCTTTAGAAATCAAATAGTTGTAAATAACCGATTTATCGTTTGCCAAGGCATCATAGACTTCTTTTAAGTTAATGCCCGTGGTAGAGAATTTACCCGACCATGTGATCAAATCGGAGGTAAACTGCTTCGTTCCCAGTCCTGTAACAGAAATTGTGTTTTGTTTTTCGTTTCTGTTTTTAAGCGATACACCAAAAACCCATGTTGCAATAATCAACCCAAGTGCAGCGATGATTACTGAAATGACTAATTTACTTTTCATGACATTTTTTAAGATATTTAAATAATTAAGTTTAAATGTTAAAGAGAATGAATATCAAATTACAAACTTTAGACCAAAATCATTTAAAAAAGTTAAATTTTAAAGTATTTTTTAGTTAAATATTATTTATTTAAGTTTTTGCAATTAAAGTCAGAAATAGGTCTAAAAATAGGAATTTGTGTAAAAAGTAAAGATATCGTAACTTCGCCAAATTGTGGCAGCAATAGCCACCTAAACGAATATATTACATAACTTAAAGTTTCAATGAAAATTGTAAAATCTTACGAAAATCTTTTTCTCTGAGTCTACAATTTTTGTTTAATAAAACATATAAAAATGCGTGTATTAACTGGTTTACAAAGTACAGGAACGCCCCATTTAGGAAATATTTTGGGAGCAATTTTACCCGCCATCGAAATGGCAAAAGACGAGAAAAACGAGAGTTTTTTATTTATTGCAGACTTGCACTCTTTAACCCAAATTAAAGATGCCGAAGTTTTAAAAGAAAATACTTACCAAACGGCTGCCGCTTGGCTTGCATTGGGATTAGACACTTCTAAATCTGTATTTTATCGTCAATCAGATGTTCCACAATGTACTGAGCTCACATGGTATTTGCTAAACTTTTTCTCATACCAGAGATTGACTTTGGCGCACTCTTTTAAAGACAAAGCTGGGCGTCTAGACGATGTAAATGGCGGACTTTTTACCTACCCTATTTTAATGGCGGCAGACATTTTGTTATACGACGCCAATGTAGTACCTGTGGGAAAAGACCAAATGCAACACCTTGAAATCACGCGTGATGTGGCGGCTCGCTTCAACCATTTGATGGGCGAAACTTTTGTAATGCCAGAAGGAAAAACTAACGAAACCACAATGTATATCCCTGGTCTTGATGGCGAAAAAATGAGCAAATCTCGCGGTAACTACATTAATGTTTTCTTACCAGCAAAACAACTGAGAAAACAAATTATGAGCATTCAGACAGATAGCACACCGCTTGAGGAGCCAAAAGATTATGAATCTTGCAATGTTTTCAACCTTTATAAAACGATGGCAAACGAAAGCCAAATCGCTGAAATGAAGGAGAATTATACAAAAGGTGGCTATGGATACGGACACGCTAAACAAGCTCTTTTTGAACTGATTACTGAAAAATTTGGAGAGGCTCGTGAGAAATTCGATGCACTTTTAGCCAATCGTTCAGAAATTGATGAAGCACTAGCGCAAGGTGCGGAAAAAGCTAGCGTGATTGCCAACGAAACGCTGAAAAGAGTACGCGAAAAATTAGGCTACATCAATAAATAATGTTAGCCTTTATCCCTAATCATAAAAAATATTTATGATTATATCATCAGATTATTTGTCTCAAATTAGATTAGTTTTAAATTAATCTGTAATTTTGTAAAAATAATTGACAAAAATCATGATTAAAGTTTCTCAACAAGCTAAAACCAAATTGGAGCAATTGCTCGCCGAGGAAGGAAAATCCTTTGAAAACGCTTATGTTCGCGTAGGTGTCATCAGCGGGGGATGTTCTGGCTTGTCATACAATTTAAGCTTTGATACAGAAAAAACTGAAAACGACAAATTATTTGAAGATAATGGCGCAAGGATTTTAGTCGATAAAAAATCTTTCCTCTATCTTGTGGGCACTACGCTCGAGTATTCGGGAGGGCTTAACGGGAAAGGTTTTGTCTTTAATAATCCTAATGCCAATAGAACTTGCGGTTGTGGTGAAAGTTTTTCATTATAACTTAAAAACCACACTTTCAATCATTTAACACAAAGAAAAACTATGTCAAAATATACAGAAGACGATTTAAGAGTAGAACTAGAATCTGGTAAAGAATACGAATTCGGCTGGACAACCGATGTGGAGTACGAAGAGTTTCCCAAAGGGCTAAACGAAGACATCATTCGTGAAATTTCTAAGAGAAAAAACGAACCTGAATGGATGACTGAATGGCGTCTTGAAGCTTATAGAATTTGGCTTACTATGGAAGAGCCTGAATGGGCTAATGTAAATTATGAAAAACCAGATTTCCAAGCAATTCAATATTATGCTGCACCCAAAAAGCAAAAACAACTCAACTCGCTAGACGAGGTAGATCCTGAGCTTTTAAAAACCTTTGAAAAATTAGGAATTTCGCTTGAGGAGCAAAAAAGATTGAGTGGCGTGGCTGTAGATGCCGTAATTGATTCTGTTTCGGTGAAAACTACTTTTAGAGAAACTTTGGCAGAAAAAGGCATTATCTTTATGTCTATCAGCGAAGCAATCAAGGAACACCCAGATTTAGTAAAGAAATATTTGGGTAAAGTCGTTCCGCGTGGCGATAATTTCTATGCCGCTTTAAACTCTGCTGTTTTCTCAGACGGATCGTTCTGTTATATTCCAAAAGGTGTGAGATGCCCAATGGAACTTTCAACCTATTTCCGTATCAACCAAGCAGGAACTGGGCAGTTTGAGCGTACGCTTGTAGTGGCAGATGAGGGCTCTTATGTTTCTTATCTAGAGGGCTGTACAGCACCACAGCGCGACGAAAACCAATTGCACGCAGCCGTTGTAGAGCTTATTGCTATGGACGATGCCGAGATTAAATATTCTACCGTTCAAAACTGGTTCCCTGGGAACGAAAACGGAAAAGGTGGAGTTTATAACTTTGTAACTAAGAGAGCTTTGGCAGAGAAAAATGCAAAAGTTTCTTGGACTCAGGTAGAGACAGGTTCGGCTGTTACTTGGAAATATCCAAGTTGTATTTTAAAAGGCGACAACTCAATTGGGGAATTCTACTCAATTGCGGTTACCAACAATTACCAGCAAGCCGATACGGGAACTAAGATGATTCACCTTGGAAAAAATACCAAATCAACGATTATTTCTAAAGGTATTTCTGCGGGTAGATCTCAAAACAGCTACCGTGGTCTTGTGAAAGTGGCTAAAAATGCGAGCAATGCGAGAAATTTCTCTCAGTGTGATTCACTATTAATGGGTAATAAATGTGGTGCACATACTTTCCCTTACATCGATATTAAAAACAGCACGGCTAAACTTGAGCACGAAGCGACTACTTCAAAAATTGGTGAAGACCAAATTTTCTACTGCAACCAGCGTGGAATCGATGAAGAAAAAGCAATTGCATTGATCGTGAATGGATTTAGCAAAGAAGTATTAAATAAACTTCCTATGGAATTTGCCGTAGAAGCCCAAAAACTGCTTGAAATCAGTTTGGAAGGAAGTGTTGGATAATACTCCGGAATAAAGCATTAAATTATACATTTTATAAAGTCGTTTTTTCATTTCAAAAGCGGCTTTATTTTTTATCTTTACCAAAATTAAAAATCATGAATATCGATACAATTATATTTGATTTCGGTGGCGTCTTAGTAGACTGGAACCCGCGTTATGTTTTCAAAAAATACTTTGATAACGAAGAAAAAATGGAGTGGTTTCTTGCCAATGTTTGTACCAATGAGTGGAACATGGAACAAGATCGCGGAAGAAGTTTTGCCGAAGCCACAAAAATCCTTCAAAATCAATTTCCTGAACATAGCGAAATGATCGCTAAATTCTATGGAGAATGGGAAGATATGTTGAAATCTGACATTCCTGGAACCGTAGAAATTCTGAAAGAATTACACCAGAAATATCCTTTATACGGACTCACCAACTGGTCTGCCGAATCTATTGACATTGCCTACAACCGATATGATTTCTTTTCACTTTTTAAAGGAATTGTGGTTTCGGGCGAAGAAAAACTCATTAAACCTGAACCTGAAATTTATCAAGTTTTGCTTAATCGTTATGACTTAATACCCGAAAAATGTTTGTTTATCGACGATAATTTGGACAATGTAAAAGCCGCACAAGCTCAAGGCATAAACGCCATTCAATTTACAACACCAGAAAAACTGAGAAAAGATTTAGAAGATTTAAACTTATTATAAAAAATGGGATTATTTAATATTTTTAGTTCAAAGAATAAAAGCATCAAAGCCCTCGAAATTAACGAAGCCAACTTTAACCACGAAATTGCCGAAAGCAATTTGCCCGTTGTACTTGATTTTTACGCCAGCTGGTGCCAGCCATGCCAAGTGATGAGCTCACTGATTACTCGTTTGGTGAAAGAAAATCAAGATTTAGCACAAAAAGTAAAAATAGGAAAAGTAGACATCGAAGCCAATCCACGCTTGGCAGAAATGTTTAAAATTCGTAGCACGCCAAGTCTTTTATTCATTCATGAACAAAGCGTTTTAGAACGATCATCGGGACTTCTACCCTACAACGAATTGCTTCAAAAAATACAAGATTTTGCCGAAGATTTTGAAACCGAAGATTAAAAAATTTAAAAAAGCGCGAGATACTTTGTATCTCGCGCTTTTTTAATAATCCTATTTCTCACACTCATAAATAGTGGCAATACCCGCTGTGAGTTGCGTAGCTTTCACATTTTTGCAGCCAATGCCTTCCATGATTTTGCACATTTCTTCGCCATACGGGAACGCCATTACCGACTCGGGCAAATAAGTATATGCCCTTGGATCCTTGGAGAAAATTCTTCCCACAAGTGGCAAAATTCTGAATGAATAAAAATGATACAATTGCTTCATCGGAAACTTCTGTGGCTGAGAAAATTCAAGGATTACAATTTTCCCACCTGGGCGCAAAACGCGTAAAAACTCTAATAAGCCTTTTTCTAAATTCTCAAAATTTCGCACACCAAACGACGCTGTTACCACATCAAAACTCGCTTCCTCAAACGGCATATTTTCGGCATCACCTTGAATCATTTTTATCTGTTTTTCAAGACCTTCTGCTTTCACTTTTTTTCTACCATAAGAGAGCATACCTTCAGACAAGTCATAACCTGTGATTTTGACATCTTTACTCTTTTTAGCTAAAGTAATTGCTAAATCTCCCGTACCCGTTGCCACATCTAGAATTTTGCTGGGCTCTGTTTTTTGAATGATTTTCACGACTTTATTACGCCATAAAACATCAATTCTAGCAGAAAGCAATCGGTTCAGAAAATCATATTTCGGCGAAACATTGTCAAACATTTCTTGAACCTCTGTTTTCTTACTCTTTTGGGTATTATAGGGTTTTATTTCTTTGGACATAGTTGTTTATTCAAAATTTTGGAAATAGTATTGTTTAAAATCGTCTTTTCTAAATATCTTTCTTCTAAGTTTATGATTTTCAGATTTTTTAGTTACTTTCGGAAACTTCTCGTTTAAGTTATAGTAAAAATCATCGATATAGGCGGCACTATCGATTCGGATGTCTCCGTGATAAACTTTATTTTGGTATTTATGTACATTTTGCTCAAAAACGGAATCTACATTCACCCCAACTCCGTATGGCAAACCGAAAATAAAATATGCTGATTTCGTGGGATTTAACACACCTCTTGGTGTTTTCACCGAAAAGTTTATCTCTTGATTATTATGTGTAATCATTCGGTGAGCTCCTTTTTTAAGATTGATTAAAACTTGCTGTTCTGGTGCCACAATATACGGCTTATCATCTATCGAAACTTGAATGGTTTCAGTCGTGGGATTATCCAAAATATAGTAGTTTTTCTTTTGAAGAAAACTAAAATAAAACCACAAGCTCCCCACGGTTGCCACAATGGCAACGATAAAGCCAATAAGATTTGGGCTGATTTTCTTTTTCATAGATGAATGATAGCTTTTACGCAAATGTATGATATTTTTTTAATCTTTCCATACACGGGTTAAATCAAGCATGTTGATAGGACTTGTCGTAAATCCGTGGACATTTTTTCGTAAAAAAGTGGTGCTCTGGTCGTAAAAAGTAGGAATCACAGGCATTTCCTGCATCAAGATTTCGTCCATTTTTTGGTACAGCTTAGCACGCTCGTTTTCGTCGTTTGTGTTTATCGCTTGCTCATAAAACGCATCAAATTTTTGATTTTTAAAATGTGAATAATTGGGTCCTGAAGGCGCTAAGTTTTTACTATAAAACAGAGCTAAAAAGTTTTCGGCATCAGGATAATCTGCGCCCCAATTGGCTCTAAAAAATGGAAACTTCCCATTGGCTTTTCCGTCGCGCAATGTTGCGGGATCCACCACATTTACTTGGATAGGGAAACCTACTTTATTTAACTCAGACTGAACAAATTCGCACACATCGGCATACTCTTGTGTCGTTACCAATTTAAGCGATGGCAAAGATTTATTTTTAGCCTTATAATCAGCAATCAATGCACGGGATTTTTGCGTATTATAGCCCTCTCCTATTTTAGCCGAATGCCCAGGCAACCCCTGCGGAATAAAACCGCCATTTGCAGGAAATCCGATGTTGTTGCGCAAGTACATAATCATTTTATCCTTGTCGATGGCGGAGTTTATGGCTTTTCTTAATTCAGGTGCTAAGGATTCATTTCCATCGAGATAAAAACATAAATATTCGGTATTTAAATAAGGAGCTTTTATCATCTCGAGCGATGATTTATACTTTTCTTGCAATTCGCCTTTGGGCGTAAGCAATTCATCTTTGTACGACGGGTCTAAACT